>JAFPZI010000036.1 GCA_017417365.1 Synergistaceae bacterium | reverse complement strand
CACCGGCCTTATTCTTTCACAACATATCCCTTCAACGAATCCGTTCACACATATCGTGAAAATTGCCTATTGATTGTATGCCCCCCCCCCCATTGTATAATTCTACTTACCCAAAAATTCAGGAGGTAAGCAACAATCAAAGCACTCATAACTGCTGGAGCAGCTGTGTGTGTTGGCATCATATGGGGCGGAATCAAAGCATATGCCGCTGAGGACGGGAAAGGTTTTGACGCGTTTATAGAGGGCTTTGGGCAAGGCTTCAAGGTAGTACTTTAGGAGGGAGCAGACATGAAGAAAATAGCTGTGTTGCTGGTATTTAGGGTGATGTTCGGAGTGTGCAGCCCCGCATTTGCAGAAAGGTCATGGAAGGACGTAGCTATTGAGGCGGGAGCAGGCGGATTGATAGGTGCAGTGATTGGCGGCAGGAATGGCACTGCTGAGATTCGTGGGAGCAGGGTCGAAGTAGTGTGATGGAGGTTTCAGCATGAAGAGCAGGAGAGTTTTTGCGGGAGTGTTGCTGCTGATGTGGGAAGTCGTAAATCACACTCAACAAAACCGGGCGGGAGATTTCACACTCTCACCCGGTATATTTTTCCCTTACGCCTGCTCCAAATCGTCAACGAGTACTTTCGTCAATGATGGGTCAAACGATAATGATACCTTCTCGCCCTCACCCCAAATGCGCTTAACGTCAGGGTTGTCAATCTGTACTAGCACGTTCCCCAAGTCCGTCTTGACCCAAGTCTCTACGCTGTTGCCAAGATAGATATTCGCCGTAACTATCCCGTCCTCGACTCCCGTACCTGCCTCACCGATTGAGAGAGACTCAGGACGCGCCATAACTAAAGCCTTGTCCCCGGCCTTGAGCTTGTCCGACCAGCGCGGAGCCGTGAAACTCTGCCCCTTGACCTCGACGTGGCAGCCGGAATCTATGCCCTTGACTTCGCACGGGAAGAACGCAACTTTTCCCACAAAACCAGATACGAACGTGTCCACAGGGTCCCGGTAAATATCGCTGGGAGTCCCAATCTGGATTATGTGCCCGAGCTTCATCACTATTATTCTGTCGGAGAGGCTCATCGCTTCGACGCGGTCGTGAGTTACGTACATTGCCGTTATCCCGAGCGACTTCTGGAGGCGGCGGATCTCCACGCGCATTTGTTCACGCAGCAATGCATCAAGGTTGCTCAAAGGCTCGTCAAGCAGCAACACCGACGGCTCAACGATTAATGACCTCGCGAGCGCGACTCTCTGCTGCTGGCCTCCCGACAATCTCGACGGAGGACGCTTCCCCATTTGGCCAAGTCCTACCATCTCTAGGAATTTCTGCACCTTCTCGTCTATGTCCTTCTGCGGAATCTTCCTCAGCTTCAGGCCGTACCCGACGTTTTCGGCGACGTTCATGTGGGGGAACAGTCCGTAGCTCTGGAAGACCATTGCAGTATCACGCTTGTTCGGGGGGGTGTTGGTTACGTCGTTATCACCGATTAGGATTCTCCCAGAAGTCGGCTGTTCGAACCCCGAGAGCATTCGGAGGATCGTTGACTTTCCGCAGCCGGAAGGACCCAAAAGCGTTACGAGTTCACCGGGCTCAAGCCTGAAGGATACTCCGGCTACTGCAGCTACGTCTTGGCCGGACTGCGGGTCCCGGAATATCTTCTTTATGTTGTCAAAGGTTACTGACTTCGATTT
>JAFPZI010000035.1 GCA_017417365.1 Synergistaceae bacterium | reverse complement strand
CGTCCTGATCAGCATACGTAGCGTCATAGCCTCCGTGAGCAGTGCAGTATGTCGCGCTAGTGAGGTCGTCAACTCCCGTTATATCATACTCACCGAACTTGCTAGCACTTGAGGCCTCGATATGGTCGGGGTTGCCTTTGGGACAGATTCCCCCGCTGGTTACTAGGGCTATCACTGCCTTCTTGATGTCCTTCACTGCCGGCTGCGGGTCAACTCTGTCGAACACGGGCATCTTGTACTCGGTCGCGAAGTCTTCACCCTTCAGCTTGGCCACGAACATATCAACGCATCTTTCTGCCGCAAGTTTCTCGTAGAACATGTTCTTACGGATTCCGCGCTCAATGTAGCCTTCCTCTGAGGGCCTGCCGACTGCCTCACCCTTGAGGAGCTTCAACGCTAGGGCCGCCATTGCAGGTACAGCCTTGCGCATTCCAGCGGCACTGTCAGGGGTCTGGACTATCCACGCGGACTTCTTGTACATTTCCACGCCGGGATTCTCTGGGTACATTCCGCTAATGACGGGAATCCCGAGCTCCTTGCTCACAACGTCGCACATTGCCCCGCAGGCAGTTCCGTAACGACCGGCATTGAACGCAGGACCAGCTATGAACGCGTCGGGCTTGTAGTCGCGGATCATTGCGAGAATTTTGCTCGAGGCTTCGTCCATGTTCGAGGCAAAGTAGGAGTCCCCGCATATCACTGTGGCGACTATTTCGGCCTCACCCTTGAACGCCGCCTTCAACGCCATTCCGGGACCTACGACACCTTCACGGATTTCGGGCTGATAGTCGGCTTTGTCCTCCCCGCCTATGCCTGCGTAGAACTGGTTGATGTAGTGCACTATCCTGAATGCCATTGCTCTCACCTCCTAAAGTGTGTATGCTCCGAGCTTCGTGTAACCTAGCTCACTCGTCGCTCCCGTTATGGCCTGAAGCTCTACGGTGATGCTCCCGTCGTCGGCAAGCGAACCCTTCCAGCCTCCAGCGATTACGTCGGCTTCTTGGGGGTAACCGATGACCTTGCTCATTGCGGGAAGGTGAATGACCTCGTTGGCGTTTCCGGCGGTAACACATGCGTTGCCTTCGGGGCATGAGTCCGCTAATGACTGGCTCGCTCCGTCTTGGCCGGCGTATTCGTCGGTGAGAAGGGCGGTCTTGATTCCGGCTTGTTCGGCTTTCCGGCAGTTCATGATTAGGTCAGCGTCAGGGTTGCCGAACCCCTCCTCAGTGATGACCACACCATCAAGGCCTAACATTTTCGCCAGCTTCACGGCATAGCTCGAACTCCTGCGTTTGTCGGCCAGAGTAACATTCTCGTTTGTTACTATGCACGCCGCAAAGTTGAAGTCCTTACCGTGCCTCTTGAGCATGTCGGAAATTACGGGGTTGTTCAGGTGTGAATAAGTGCTGTTCTTGTCGCAGGCAGATACACAGTTGCCCGAGACTATTGCGCCGTCCATGACCTCAAGCGGAGAAATCAGGGTCGGAAGAATGCGCTTAACGTCAACACCGTAAAGGTACGTGTCATGAAGAAGCCCCTGTGTCTGTAACATGTAGATATAGCCGACTTTGGGCAGCTCAGGGTAAGCGTTCATGGCTTCACGGATTGAGGGCATTTCGCAGACTTGCACGCTGTCGGCCTGAACGTCAGCACAACACTTGGCCAAGTAGGCAGCTGCTTTGAGTCCGGCCATACGGCAGGCGGCTTCGTAGTCGTGTTTGTCCATGTTTGGGTCAGAAGGCTCGAGAACAAGTACTACGTTGCAGGTCTTTGAGTAGGGGGTGTAGTCAGCTCCTGGTCCGGACATGTCAATAATTCCCTCCTGAAAGCGCACGAGTTTACCCGCAGTCAGGACAGCACATCCGGAGAGCACTAAAGTTTTGCCCTCGCCTACGGTTTCTACGTCGCTGAGTAGTCCGGGGAACACTTGGCCTTTGCCGGAGATTTTCCAGCGGGGTTCAATTACGTCCTTGACGGGCATAATCCTCGTGGCTTCTCCGGGCAGGGCTAAATCTGCGTCAATGTTCTTCCCCAACAGCGGGTCTTCAGCTATCAGGGCAAGAAGTTCGGACTTGTTGACGGTCAAAGTTCCGTCAGCAAAGCCGGTTTTGGTGCCGAACGCCAATTTCTTAACGTTCAGCCTGTGAAGTTCCAGCTTCATAGATAAATCCCTCCTTTATAAGCTTGTATTGCTTGAGGCTCTCGCGCATCAATTCTGCGTCAATGCAGGCGTAATCCTTCCGAGTGAGTTCGTCGAGAGCACCGGGCAAGACGGGAACACACGAACGGTATACGCTCACGGCTTCCTCGATGAGTGAGAGTGAGTCTATATCCACAGGTCCGCACAGCTCATCAATGATTACTGACCTGAAGGGCTGATGGTTTGGCCTGAGGTTTCCGCAGAGGGGGTGAGTCAATATTCTGCTTCCCGAATGGACGAGATTTCTCACGCACAGCAAGACATCAAGAGATGAACCGTCAATGAGGCGGCTTGATGGAGTAATGCGTGATAGGTCTGTGTTGTTGGTGATAAGTGTGAACATTCTTAACCCCTCCGAAATTCTATCTCTGTTGTGTTTGACTTCAGAGTCCTGTCTGGATAGAGTTCTTCTGCCTGAGAGTTTCGCGTGAGACTGCTTGCCCCTTCGGCGTATGTTCTGAACATATCTCTCTTCTATCCTTCGTTCAGGGTTGTAATATGTAATTATACCAAATTGTGAGCGTGTCCTGATTCCTCAAGAAATAGAACATGTTCTATTTTGCT
>JAFPZI010000034.1 GCA_017417365.1 Synergistaceae bacterium | reverse complement strand
CAGACCAGCGGGCATTTCGGGGCGGGGTTTGGACGGAACGCAACGCGGGATTCTCTGTTGTCGTTGGGAAAATCGATGACCCAGAGAACCAAACCCAGTACCCATTAGTCCTAGACTTCCAGAAGGACGGACACCAAGTGGTTTACGGAGCTCCCTCGTCGGGGAAAACTACATTCATTCAGACGGCCTTAATCTCCGCATGCCTGAGCTATACCCCTGAACAGGTGAAATTTATCATCATTGATTACGGCTATTGGGGGAATAAGTTTGCCGGACTGCCTCACTGCATCATGTCCGCAGACCCGGAGGAGGAAGCAAAAATCTCTGAGGCAGGAGAATATATCCTCAATGAGTTACGGAGGCGCAAAGAGTTATTCTCTCGTGTTGGTGCCGCGAACCTCAAGGAATACACGGAGTTCACCGGCAAGTCCATGCCGAAGATTCTCGTGGTCGTCGACGGAATGGCCTCACTGAACGAACACAATCCCGGCCTGATGAACCCGCTGATTCAGACAGCACGTGAGGGAGGCAGTTACGGGGTCTATCTTCTGTTGAGTGCAGGCACTGCAGGGTCATTCATGTACAGGATTTACCAATACGTGAAGTGCAATTACGCTCTCCAGATGACCGACAAGAGCGACTACCGGGCCTTAGTCGGGGGCAACGGAACAGTTCAGCCTAGCCGTCGTGCAGGCCGGGGCCTCAAGAGAAATTCTCTCGAGAATGACCCGCTTAACCCCTCAGACCCGCCGCAGCCTCTGGAGTTCCAGACCGCTCTGTGTGTTCGGGGCGGGACTGACAGGGAACGCTCGCTGAATCTCCGTGAGCTGATTGCGTCTATGTCTGCCTCATGGAGGGGAAGAGACCCGCTCAGAGTCCGTATAGGCCTCGACAAGAAGACAAGTGAACCCGCAGAATTTGTGCTTGAGGAGATGAACGGCTGCATAATTTCCGGCACTGACGGCGGGGGCAAGAGCAGCGTTTTGGGCGTTATTGCTAAGTCCCTCAATGATGACAAGTTCACAAGGCTCTATATCTATGAGGTGAAGAAATTTCTTGAGCCTCTTTGCCCAAGAGTTGTGGCCGTCCACGACGCAGAGGGAGCTGACAGAATGCTTGCTGAGATTGCCGGAGAGTTCGACTCCCGCATTGGCGAAACGGGCGAACGAATAGCCTTGTGCATTGACGACTTCATGACGTTCTACAGGGGAATCTCTGAGGAGAGCGCGAAAATCTTAGAGACATTGACGCGTGATGGTGCCGCCAGAGGTATTTATGTCTGCATTGTCTGTGATGCTGCGAGCTTGGCAAAACTTCACGTGTTCAAGGTCAAAGCATTCATGAACTGTCTGACCAACGAGAATGCCATTATCGCGGGCGGCAGTCTCGGGGACTATCCTGCGTTCTCTGGGATGTGGCGCGGAACTGATATTCACATGGGCGAACATGAAGGGGTCATTGTCCATAACAAGAGGGCTGTTGAGGTGGTCTTCAGTAAAGCTGAGGGCAGAAGTGAGCATGTGCCCAAAATTTTTGCAGAGCCTCACTCATTGAGGGCCATAGCTGGTGCGCTCAAGAATTATGCTTCGGAGGGACTCGGCAACTTAGGGGGAATTTCTCGGCTTGTCGGCATTCTCTCAGAGGCAGAATGGAGTGAACCTGCCCTGAAGGATTACGTAAAGACCTTCTCAGTCAGCGATGAGACGAGGAAGGCATATGAAGATTTCTCGCAGGATATGCACAAGTTCGCGGACTTCTTGAATCAGTATGCCAGAAGTATGGATGAGGTAGAGGGTGAGAAGCCTTATTCTGCCGGATGGTATTCAAGTCTCTTGAGGTACAAGAATAATCGTCTGCTTTCGGCCATCGACGGACTCATCAACGGACTTGCATCGGACTGGCACGGCGAGGCACAGAAAGCATTCACGGCAAGCTACAGGGCCAAGCGGGAAAAGTTTGCGCGGGTGTCCGAAGGCTTGTCGGAAAATCTGCGGGAACTTCAGGATTTCCTGCGGTCTCACGCGGACAGCCTGCACTTGACGGAACGTGAACAGGCCTTGCTCTCCGAATATATTCACGAGGACGATACGCACTAAACACGATAGGCTGTTACGTAATTTATGCAGAATTGTGGATACCTGAAATTGGGAGCCGCGAATATAATATACTCATCAACGAAACAAGAGCAATCATTAAGACACAGCAGGAGGTGAAAACAGTATGGCGGAGATTTTCTTAACACCCGAAGTCCTCACAGAGCGTGCCGCGTCCCTGCGCAACACTCAGGCCGAACAGCAGAACGTTATCGCCAAGATACAGAGCATCATTGACGAGATCGTAGCAGGCTGGGAAGGCAAAGCACAGCAGGCATTCATGAGCAGCTTTGAGAACAAGAAAGGCACTTACGAGGAGTTCTCAATCGATATGTCGACATTCGCAGATTTCCTCCAGAGTTACGCAAGAACTATGGAAGATGTCGACACAGGAGAAGCAACAAGGATTCAGCAGTAAGACACTTTGACCACACGGAAGGAGGTGCAGATAATGCCCATTAGGTTAACACCCGAAAACCTCAGAGACGGAGCACAGCGTCTCGCACAGGCTAAGGCAGACAACGACGACGTAATCAACCAGATCGACGGACTCATCAACGGACTTGTATCGGACTGGCACGGCGAGGCACAGGAAGCATTCATGACCAGTTACGCGAACAAGAAGGCTACGTTCCAGCAGTTCTCGCTCGATATGGAGGCGTTCATCAGGTTCCTGAACGAATACGCCCAGACAATGGAGGATCAGGAGAAATTGCAGGCCGGCAAGGCAGCAGGACTCTAATCTTCAGGAGCAGGATACATATACTACAAGTTATTTGGCGGCAGGGGGCAGGTTTTGTCTCCTGCCTTTTGCTAATTTCGGGGAGAAAATTTATATGTCAGACAAGAAATTTCTGCTAATCACTAAGAAGGAATTATTCTACTCGGCCGTCATGCTCAGAATCCGAAAGCTCGTGAATGTCGTGTATGACTTTCCGGCTGACGACAGCAAGTTTGGGCGGGAACTCAAGGAAGCAAGAAAGACTCTTTGGCGCAAAGGACTGCTGGAAATATCCTCAAGCGGTGAGGACAATATCAGCTTCGTTCTGAGCGTGTGCGTGTCGTTCTGCGCTAACCCGGACTCGTGTGAGGTCGTCGACTCTTACGGCTACAGTGCGTCGGTCTACCGGGCCTCCAGCATGTATATGCTCATGGAGAACAGGGAGGACGACACAGAAGAGCTGTTGGCTGTAGCGTGGTTCGCCGACAAGAATAATTTGGACAGCTATATAACCTCGCAGATCGAGACAAGGAAAGGAGCATTGTTAAGATGAGCGGACTACGAGATGCCAGCGGAACTATAGTAATCGATGAGGCAGAAGCAGAAGAGGACATCCGCAGGGTGAACGCCGCACGTGAGAGCCTCGACGAAGCTAAACAGTTCCTCAATCCCGCAACGATAGACTCCGACCGCTGCTACGGAATGACCCGCGACGCTCTGGAGGAACAATTCACACAGATAACCGCCAAACTCACGGAATGGCAGAATTTTTGTGATGAGACAGTGAGCTATATCCGTCATGTTGTGGCAGAGTACAAGCGGATTGACAGGGAATGTGCCGCCAAAGCAAAGGAGCTGAAGTAATCCATGCCGGCAACAATAATTAACGTTCCAGAGGTCAACGACAGCATAGACCGGGCACATAAGCAGCTCGAAGAACAAAAACAGGCCCTCGAGAGAATTGACGGGGTAGTGAGCTCTATGGAGGAGTCTTGGGATTCTGAATCACAGAAGGTCTATGCCGAGAGGTTCCGGGACGCAAAGCAGAGAATCCAGCAGTTCAACGAGTCGGTTAATGATTCCCTGACGAACATGAAGGAGTTCGTGGAGAGGTGCGTTGACTATGACTCACTGACGGCTCAAGAGATTCGTAACGTCCAATGGAGAAAGTAAAGGAGTGTGAATGACTGTGCCGCAGATTTTTGCAGTAACAGAAGAGATGAAGGCCAGAGCGGGGAAGATCGGTGCAGGTGCCGGAGAAATTCTCAGCTCACAGCAAAGTGTTACGGGGATATTTCAGAACTTGGGGCGCGACTTCAGCGGGAGGATACCATCATTAATGACGGAGAAGATGATAGCAATGGAAGATATATACTCAGGGATAAACGAGACGCTTACCGGCTACAAGACATTTCTTGAGGAGACTGCCCAAAGCTACGACTGGACTGACGCGGAGGCCGCCAAGTGGGCAGCGAACTTGGGGAATTGAGGAGGTGAATAGACATGCCGGCGAACTTAATAATCTTTGACGCGGACTATATAGCGGAATTGACTAGCAGAATGAATCAGGCCTGCGAACTTCTCGGTTCAGCGGTTGCGAGCCTCAAGAATGCCACCAACCACAACGGCTGGAAGTGCAAGGAACGCACGCAGATTCTGGAGAACTTCGGGGAACTCAACACTAGGCTTGACGTTCTCAATGAGGGGGTGAACGAGACGACACGTGTACTAGGCGGCAGTGTAGTCAGGTTTGAGGAACTAGAGGCCAGCTACGAGGCTCAGGCGGGCGGACTATCTGAGGACCTGCAGACTAATCACGGTTTCAGCGGGACGAGCTACGGGACTGGGGGCGGTTCTGGAGGTTCTGGGGGCGGTTCTGGCGGCTCTGGCGGGACTGCTCAGGACTCAGGTGCTGGGCTCGGTGCGGCTGGTGCAGCTGGTGCGAGCGCGGGACTCGGAGGGCGTGAGGCTGGACACGGTACACCTCATGGAGGAGGCGGAAGGATTCCGGGAACTGGTGCGAGGATCAACATCAACGTCAGGCCCGGGCAGACTCAGCAGGGGGAAAACCCTAACCCTGTTCCTGCACATGGGGGCATCTCAGGGGGTGCGGGCGGAGGCAGCATCAACCTTCCCGTTACGTACATTCCCGACGTACCCAACGCAGCAATCACCGGCACAAAACACACCCGCGAAGTCATGAGCTTCACCGTCAGCAGCGTTACAGCCTCGATAACTCAGGCATTGGGCGGCTCAGTCATCACCGGCTCAGTCTCGGGTGTGAGTGCGAGTGCGTACTACCAGAGGCAGGCTCAGGGCCTAATCGAGACCTACACGGCAGGAAGCAGGGTGTTCGAGAGTTCCGCAAAAGTCTTGGAGAACCCCTCACTGCCCCACGCTGGCGAACATGTTGCTATGGCCTCCGGGCTTGTCGGGATAGCCGGAAGCTCTTCGGGAACGTCCCTAACGTCAGGGACATCACTTCAGGGCGGGGAACTTGGCCGTAACGCTTCGGCACTCCTCAGCGTGATTCCCGACAACAGCACTAACTCACCCCTTCGGAGCATACTTTCAGCCTTCACGGGGTCGTCCGGCTCGGGAAGTTCTTCGGGGACTTCGGGGACTGACTCTTTATCGTCGCTTTTGGGGGGGCTGACTCAGGGTACGTCTGACTCTTCCGGCGGAAGCTCATTCTTTGGTATGATAGTCAATGCCCTCAAGAAAGCCTTAACGGGAGAATCGTCTGGCACATCTGCAAGTTCTGCGCTCGGGGGCGAATCTTCACAGGCGGCGGAATTTCTGAGGAGCTTTGTTATGGGATAAGGTGATAACGAATGAAAGTTAGGTTTGCAGCCCGTTCCGACGTTGGACGCGTAAGAACTAACAACGAGGATAATTTGTACTGCAACGGTGTATTTATGACGGTCTCATCACGGGAGAGGCCGTTTTTTCTTAACGGTGTAACTGAGTGCCCGTGTATCTTCGCGGTTTTCGACGGCATGGGCGGGGAGGACTGCGGGGAATTGGCCTCACTGACAGCTGCGGAGACTTTGAGCCGGCATTCTCAGGGCCTATCAGTTCAGGACTTCGTGAATGACTCGAACAAAAAGCTCTGCGAAATCATGAAGTCTCAGTTCATCCGCATGGGTACGACTATGGCAATGGCTGTGCTCGGCCAAGAGTCGTTCACTGTCTACAACTTGGGGGACTCTCGGGTGTTCAGGGTCAATGAGGGAAGATTATTGCGCGTTACAGATGACCACACCCTAGCTGAGGACAAAGTCAGAATGGGGTTAATCCCTCCGGCAAAAGCTGAGACTGACAGGGACCGCCACGTGTTGACGCGCTATCTCGGTGTGCCTGATGAGGAAGTAATACCAGACATTAACGGCCCGTATGATTTTGTGAGCAATACGGGAGGGCTGATCTGTTCTGACGGTTTGACGGATATGCTCAGATTCCCTGAGATTGCCGGAATCATGAAGGCCTCAGCCAATCCTGAAGAGGCAGTGAACAACCTAGTTGACTTTGCCCTGAACAAGGGAGGGCGCGATAACGTTACGTGCATAGTGTTCGAGGTATTGCCATGAGCGGAATAATACACAAGTTCTCAACCAGCGATATTAAGCAGTACGAGCCTCTTTGGGGTTCATGGTACATTGATGAGCAGCTCGGTGAAGGTTCGTTCGGGAAGGTCTACAAGGTCCACAAGGAAGAGTTCGGCAAGAATTACGAGGCTGCCGTGAAGATAATATCCATCCCTCAGAATCAGGCGGAAGTTGACCAGGCACGCAATGACGGAATTGACGAAGCATCATTGCCGACGTATTTCCGTACGTTCGTTGTGGACATAGTGCAGGAAATCGACTTTATGAGCATGTTCAAGGGCAACACGAATATAGTCTCCATAGAGGAGCACAAGGTCATAGAGAAGAGCCCCATAAGCTGGGACGTGTTGATACGCATGGAGCTTCTTACGACACTGAGCAGCTACATGAACACTAAGTCATTGAGGACAGAAGACGTAATCCAGATAGGTATAGACATATCGCGGGCACTGGAACTCTGCGCGGTCAAGAATATGATTCACCGGGACATCAAGCCGGATAACATATTCGTATCGCCATATGGGGACTACAAACTGGGGGATTTCGGAATAGCCCGCCAAGTCGAGCGCACAATGTCGGGTCTGTCGAAAAAGGGAACGTATACGTATATGGCTCCAGAGGTCTTCAAGGGAGAAGAATACGGCCCGTCTGTGGATTTGTACTCTCTGGGAATCGTCATGTACCGTTACCTGAACAACAACAGGACCCCGTTTTTGCCGCCCTTCCCGGACATAATTACGCCCGCAGACCGTGAAGAAGCCTTACGCCGTAGGATGAGCGGAGAGGCATTGCCAGACATTCCCGGCATTGACCCGGAACTTAACGCAATAGTTCTGAAGGCCTGTGCCTACAAACGCTCGGACAGGTACGAGGACGCAACGGAGTTCCGCACTGCCCTAGAGAATTTTGCGGGGATAATCCACACTCCAGCAGTAGAGGAGGCCCCGCCGAAGCCCGCCAAGTCCGGGGGGAATAAGCGCAGGCCCTTACGCAAAGAGGACGACTCCGAGCGCACTACTGGGGTGTTCTCACTGAGGCATGAGGAGCCGGAACAAGCCGCCCCTGCAAGCCGCCCGGAAGTTCCGGCAAAGATCGTTAATGTGCTGTCAATTCTTGGTGCTCTGTGTTCTGGGGTCTTGACTCTGCTATCACTCTTGAGCGGGGATAAGACGGATATTTTCGTGTCAATGCCGATCTACGCTATGTGCGTCGTCGGGTGCGTCCTGAACTTCAGGCACTCGGCACTGAATCTTGTGCTGATAGTGTGGTTAGTCTGTCATTTGGCGTTCAGTGCATTAATGAATTTTTCTGCGTTCGACTACACGTTACTTGCGATGACGCTTGGGATTCTTGCTGTCGAGTCTTTGAGGTCGCCAAGCCCGAAGTACAAGCGTGCCCTGAGTATTGCGCTCGTGATGTGTTCGTTGGTGTTGGGAGTGAGAATATACATGTCGTCTGGAGCGTCGGTATCTCCGTCGTATCATGCGTTGCTGGCTTCGGTGTGCGGGATTCCGTTATTGATGGTGTTTACGGCCGTGCTGGTCCTGCTGCCGGGACGTGAGGACGGGAAGATTATTGCGGTGTTGACGGCACTGCAGACTTTCGGGGTTATAGCGTTCCTGCTGCTGATTGTGAGCGTGTTTCGTGAGGGTGCTAATCAGGAGGCACTGTACAACATAGCTAATGCATGTTTTGTGGGGTTTTCGCCTGAGAGGTTCACGTGGTGGCGTTACGCGAGGTTTACGGGGTTAATAGTGCAGGTGATGGCTGCCTTGTGCGTGGTGCTGACTGCGGCGGCTAGGATGATGCCGGAGGACTTCTTAGGGCTCCTCGCTCACAAGAAGAAGGCTGTCCTGATTTTTGCGCTGGGAGTGATGATTCTTGCGGCCGGGATTTATGCAGTATCGTTAATGTGAGGATATGACATCATGGCAGGGAAGAAATTAATCTTTGTGTCGAACTACTTCAACCATCACCAAAAGGCCTTAGCTGAGGAGTTCGTGAGGATTTACGGGGATGATTACGCGTTCGTAGCGATGACACCGTTCAACCAGAAGCGGCTGGCAATAGGGTACAGCGACATGAATCAGGCTCCGTTTGTCGTGAGGGCCTACGAGAGTCCAGAGGCAGAACGTGAAGCAAGAATGTTAATCGACGAGTCCGAGTGCGTAATTATGGGAGGAATGCCCGTAAGCGTCATAAGCAGCCGGTTAAAGCAGGGCAAAATCACATTCCTGCAGAGTGAACGCTTCCTCAAGGGGCCTCTCTGGAGGGACGCAGCCAGAATCGCGAAGTACCTGAAGTTTTCGGGAGGGCGTGCTCAAGCAAGGGACAAGAGGGCAAAATTCTACCTGTTGTGCGCTGGGGCGTTCACGGCTTGGGATTACGGACTATGCGGACTGTTCAGGAATAAGGCCTATCGTTGGGGATATTTCACGGAACTCAAGAGCTACGACATAGAGTACCTAATCTCACGCAAGGAACGAGGGCTAATCTTGTGGGCCGGAAGATTCTTAGACTGGAAACATCCTGACTTGGCCGTGAGACTCGCGGAAAGACTCAAGGCTTCGGGAAAATCCTTCAGGCTGAAGATTATTGGCTCTGGGGAAATGCACGACGAGTTGACCCGCATGATTGACGCAAAGAATCTCCATGAGTGCGCGGAACTTTCGGGAGCACTGCCGGTTGAACAAATGCGCAGTGAGATGGAGAGGGCGCAAATCTTCCTGTTCACGTCGGACAGGGGGGAAGGCTGGGGAGCAGTTCTCAGTGAGGCGATGAACAGCGGGTGTGTTGCCGTTGCCGGAGACAAGATAGGTTCAGCTCCCTACCTGATTAATGACGGACAGAACGGGCTGCTATTCCGTGATGGGAGGCTCGATGACCTTACGCGGAAGGTCTCGGCACTACTCGATGACCCCGCGAAGTGTGAGAGTCTCGGGGTGAACGCCTACGGGACAATCTCGGGTGAATGGAGCCCAAAGACTGCCGCAGAAAGGTTTGTGGAACTCGCACAGAGACTGAGAGTAAGTGATGAGCCGGTGAGTTTGTGGGAGGAGGGGCCGGGGAGTCTAGCACATCCCAACGAGGCAAGAGAGGGGCTATGAGCGTGAGGGGTTGTGAACTTGTCAGCAACACATAAGCCGGTGAACTTGTGGGAGGGTGGCTGGGAAGCCTAGCATATCCCAACGAGGCAAGAGAGGGGCTATGAGCGTGAGGGGTTGTGAACTTGTCAGCAACACATGAGCCGGTCAGCTTGTGGAAGGACGGACCGGGAAGCCCCGCACCCATACTTTGACAAACATCAGCAGGAGCGTAAATCACCCCTGCTGAATATATTTCTTGATTACCCCCTCAACTTCCGCAGGGCTCATCACAATATCATTCTCCCAACGCCCAAACCTCCCGGAAGCATTCACCGCCCTCACCCATTCACAGAGTGCCTGACTCTTGGCCGTGTCCTGCTCAGACTCCACGCCCTTAACCTCAAGAATCAGCATAGTACCACCCTCAAGCCTCACCAGAAAATCTGGACGGTAACGCCGACTTATCCCCCCAAAAACGTACTTGACCTCAAACCCCAAGTGATCATTCTTGGCCCAAGCCTTGACCTGCGGATTCTTGTCGAGCTGATACGCCGTAGAGTCCTCCCAAGCACTGTCAGTTACGCAAAGGTTTATGTGTGATTTCCGAGTAACGTAGCAAGTCCGGCCCGTCCACCATCGCGGCATTTCACCCGTTGAACGTTCACGCCTCACCATCGGGTTAGCCTCCTCATAGTTCGCGCTCCTTATGCCCTGCCACATTGTCTTAATCACCCTGTCCATGTTCAGGCAGAGCAATATCTTTCTCCGGCGAATGTCAGTCTCGAAAAGTTCAGGAGCAATCTTTATCCGCCCGCTGTTGATATATTCCTCCGTGAGCTTCACTATCTGTCCCACAAGATAGAGCTTGTTCCCGTCATTCTGCCACTCTGTATTAGCCTTCATCTCGTCATAAACACTGCTGGCCGTCCGGAAAATAATACTCTGAATCCTCCGCTGTGAGTAGAACTTCTCCAGATCTATATCTGTAATCATGTTGAGGTCCGTTATTCCCCCGATAACCGGCGAGAGGGCCGCACTTATCCGAACATTGTCGGCGTTCAGAGTCAGAACCGGCACGTCCTCAGCGTCTAGGGTCAGTTCCTGCCTCATAACGTAAGATATTCCCTCAACCTCCGGCCAAGTCATAGCGTACTCCCTGCGTTCATCGAGTGCACGGACTTCCTGAAGGGGTTTGGGGGGTTCCCCATTGGCCGGGCCGTGCTCCTCACACAGAAGGTACGAGAACGGAATCCCGAACACGTTCACATACTCAGGCCGGAAAAGCTCACCATCGCCGACAGCCTCATACGACGTTCTGCGTAAACCCCTGCCCACAACCTGCTCACACAATAATTGGCTAGAGAATGCACGAAGCCCCATAATGTGAGTAACCGTCCGAGCGTCCCAGCCTTCAGACAACATCCCCACAGATATTACGTTCCTCAACTGCCCGCCGGTCCCGCCCTCCTGACCAACCGTCGCAGCCCTCTCACGAACATTTTCCGCCTCAGACTCCGACATCTTCGCCAGACTCTCAGAGTCAATCCTCAATACGTTATCCTTCTCGCAGAGTTCCTCAACGTCAGACAACTTCCTCTCAGTGAACGCATACTCAATCCGCGCTGCCGTCTCCGTACGATTCGCTACCGTAATCATAACCGGCGGAGTCTTCCTCCCGTCCTTCTGCCACTCGTCAAATAACTCCTTCCAGCTGTTACCCAGCAGCATATACGCCTGATTCACCAAGTCCGGCAATGGAGCTTCTACAGGGGCCTTACGGTTCAAGTCATCCTTCACCGACTCGTCCCCGTAAATGTGATAGAGCTTCGATTTCCCGGTCTTCGGGTCAATCAGCGCATTATCCCGAACAGGTATATACGGAGTCTTCACTATCCCCGCCTCGATACCGTCATCAAGCGAGAAATCACTAACTATCCACGAGAATAACCCCCTGTCCGAATCCTTCTCGCGGCCTGGCACAAACGGTGTCGCAGAAAAATCGTAACACCCGCTAATCCCGCGCACCCTCCCTATCCTGTCAAGCCCCCTCATCCACGCTGTAGCCTCCTCACGCTCGGCCTTCTCCTCCTTAGTCTTGGCCTTGTCCTCTGGCCTCACCCTCCAAGCGTGGTGTGCCTCGTCATTAATCACGAGAATATTCCGCATTCCCCCGACAATGCTCCGGCAGTAAGACTCATCGCCCTTCGCAGGGATCTTCACGACAATCTTAGACTTCTTGCGCTTCTCCTCCGCCTCATAGTCCAGAACATGCCAGTTGTGAATCTCAACGCGCGCACGGCCAAGAATACCCCTCATACCCTCTGGCACAACACAAAACCTCTCGTAATAATTCGCCGGCTCATTCGGGAGCAGCACGCTCAATCTGTCCCTGACCGTGAGATTCGGAGCAACAACAAGAAAATTCCTCGTGTACCTGCCCATTTTGGGATAAGTCAGGGCGTTGCAGGTCTGCCAAGCTATCAACATCGACATCACTATAGTCTTCCCTCCGCCCGTGCATAACTTAGTGCAGAGCCTCCGAAATTCCCCGCCGTCATTCTCAACAATAATCATCCTGCCTTCTCGCGTCTCACTCAGGAAAATCAGCGTCTCTATTGCCTCAAGCTGGCAGAAGAAAAACGGACTCTCCGGCCGTGCTGCCCTGTCGTGCCAGTGAAGCAAAAGCTCCCGAGTTACCGCCGTTGCCTCAGAATATCCCCCTTCACGCCAAGCCTTGACACGAGGGCGAATGTGATTCACTAACGGAATCTCTATGAACTCACGCACACCCTTCTTGCGTTCAACCCAGTAACCAGACGGCCTCCGTCCCTCAACCACACTGAACCCAGATTCACCGGCCTCAAGATATTTCTCCGGCTCAGTGTACGGTGAGTTCACGATAACGCTCTTATGTCCGCTGCTCATTGCGCACCCCTCACAGTCAAGATCCTCATGCTCTCGATTCCCCTGTCGTCGATAATCTTCACGGCTATCTTCGCGTCGTCCTTCGCTGTGAACGCAAGAGACTCAGTACCCGAATACGCATCAACCAATTCACCGTCAACTTCTGCCTTGAGGGTCTTAGCGAGCTTTGCCCAACCTCCGTCCTTGCCCTCCATCGGGAAAAATATTTGTGAGGGAATCATCGTCATTCCGTTATAATCCGGGTCAAGCATCCACATTGCGATATTGCCGGCTTCACCAGACTCTACTTTGTCGGTCTTAACGTTGTAGTAGTCGAACCCGAGCACCCTAACCCTGTACGTTCCCTCACCGGCCCTGAACACCTCAACGTCAGGCTGTCCAACAAGCCAGAACGACTCATCAGTCTTAACCTTGCGCTTGAGGTCCGAAGTAACGAGGTCATCATTCATCTTGACCTGCAAGAACTCCGCACCCGATAAATTGTCAGTCTTCAGGAGAGTATTAATGAGTTCCTGAGACTCGGGGTTGAACTGGAACGCCGCGAAAATCACGAATGCCGGTTGAAGTTCAGGGTGTCCTAAAGCCTCTGCAACTGCGAGTGATACCCGTTTGCTGTCCATTAGAGTGCTTGTGTCGGCGAAACACACGAGGGCTGTGCGTGGATTGTCCTCGTCCGTCCAAGCTCTGGCATTGATCCAGCGAGTCCCGTCGAGAGGCTCAATCCGTGAGAACCTGATTCTGTCTCCTTTGCGGCCTCTGATTCCTGTAGCTAGGAGCTGTTCACGCCAATCTGCCTGACGTTCCGACTCGTTAGGGTCGAGTGAGGCGGCTTCTTCTGGTGAGAGGACTGCTGGAGCTGGGAGGGCCTCAACGGTGAAGGGGCCAGAGAGTCGGATTCTGTCTGTGTCGATTTCGGGCTGGTCATAGAGGATTTCGCGTGCTGGGGGTTCGTTGTTGGCGATGGACTTTAGGGTGATGTGAGGTACGGACTTGTAGGAGAAGCCGGAGGAGATTCCGCGCTGAGGGTCAGAGAGTTTGTAGTAGGGGAAGGAGGCGGTGAGGAGTCTTTGACGTGCGATGGCGATTGCAACGCGGGAGGTGTCGCAGGTGATCCAGCGTCTGCCCCACTGTTCGGCGGTGAAGGCGGTTGTACCTGAGCCGCAAGTGATGTCTAGGACGAGGTCTCCGGGGTCTGAGGTCATGAGTATGCAGCGTTGAATTACCTTCGTGGAGGTCTGGACTACGTAGCGCATGTCAGAAGCCCCGTGTGTGTCTTCCCATAAGTCGCCGAGTTGCATCAACGGGGAATCGCTAAGGTATCTCTTGTAGCGAATAGTGCGGTCTGACTTCACTATGCGTCCTGCCGCTATGAGTCTCTTCACGCATTCAGGGTTGACCTTCCAGTATTTGCCCGCAGGTGGATAGTATTTCTTGCCCTCGAACTCTACAAAATCAGTAGAATTACTCCTTGTGCCAATCGAGAACAATGTGGTATACTGAATGTTTCGGTGGCTTGATAGAAATTCTTTGCTGTTCATCTCCTCACTAGTTGCTTTCCTCACAGTACCATCATCAAGTTCAACATAGCTGTACATATCCAACGAAGGGTCTCCGGCTCTCCTCTCCACATAAAGCTGATGATATTTCACCCGCTCCTTGTCCTTCGCATACCAAACTAGATAATCCGTCGTGCTCCCAATGAGGTTAGCGGGACTGTTGCCGGCCTTGCGGAACTTAATCATCGTTACGAAATTACTCGGGGAAAATACCTCATCACACAAACACCTCACCAAGTGCACATTCTCATCACTTATCTGCACAAACACGCTACCCTCCTCACTCAGCAATTCCCTCACCAGCAATAACCGGCTCCGCAAATACGTCAGGTACGAGTGAATCCCAAGCTCCCATGTGTCCCGAAATGCCCGAATCATCTCCGGCTCCCTCGTCAAATCCTCGTCCACACGGTCCTTAACGTCCTTCTTGTTCACGAACGGCTGAAAGTTGCTCCCATACTTTATCCCGTACGGCGGGTCAATATACACCGTCTGAACACTCCCAGCCATGTTCTCCTTCTGAAGCAGCGAGTTCATCACCACAAGTGAATCCCCCGCAATCATCCGGTTCTTCCACGTCTCCGAATGGTGGTACGCGTCAATTGCCCTCAGCTTGTCCTGCACCCTCTGAGCGTAATCCAGTTCGGGGAAAAGGCTCAACTGACGCTGCGGGAGTTTCGAGGCCTCTGACTGCACGGAAAATATCACGCGTTCGGGAATGACTGTCTCGTGTTTGTGGATTGAGAGCGTTGGGACGGTGAAGGATTCGGCTTCAGGTTTGCCTGCCCAAGTGAGAGCGGGAGAGTCGTTCGGGTCAAATGAGTAGGTCTTGAGTGTGTCTGTTGGGGGCTCATGGTGTGCGAGGCCAGAGTCTGGGTTGTTGAGGCGGGTTGAGTCTGTGTGAGTGTATGAGTCTATTTCGTGTGTCAAGATAGATTGCTCCTTTGCTGTGTGGATAAATAGAACATGTTCTATTATTTCGCTGATGGATTGTGCGTGAAAAGATTCCCCCTGCCATTACGACAAGGGGAAAAGGTTTGTGTTCTTAACGTACCAAGCAGGGCTTCTTGTTGTCGAACTTCCAGCCGGGAATCAGGAACTGCATACCGACCGCATCATCACGAGCTCCCAGACCGTGCTCAAAGTATAGCGCATTGGCCTTCTTGATCTGGTCCATGTCGACTTCAACGCCGAGACCGGGCTTCTTGGGCAGGTCAATGCACCCGCCTACTATCTGCTGAGGCTCAACGGTGAGTCTCTCGCGTCCTTCCTGCCAAATCCAGTGTGTGTCGATTCCGTTCATCTTGCCGGGAATCGCTGCGGCACACTGGACGACCATAGCTAGTGAGATGTCGAAGTGGTTATTGCTGTGGCAGCCCCACATTAGGCCGAAATCTGCGCAGAGCTGTCCGACTCTTACGGAACCGTTCATAGTCCAGAAGTGCGGGTCGGCCAACGGAATATCTACGGCCTGAAGGGTTAATGCGTGGCACATCTGCCGCCAGTCGGTATTAATCATGTTGGTAGCAGTGGGCATCATAGCGGCTTTGCGGAACTCGCTCATAACTTCACGGCCGCTGAATCCACCTTCGGCACCGCATGGGTCTTCACAGTAGGCGAGGCACTCTTTGAGCTGCGGGGCAATCTCTAGGGCTTCCTTGAGGCTCCAGCACCCATTTGGGTCGAGGTCAACGCGGGCATTGGGGAAAGCCTTCTTGATTGCCTGAACTGCTTTAAGCTCCTCCTTTGGGGGCAGAACTCCGCCCTTCAGCTTGAAGTCCTCAAAGCCGTATTTCTCGTGAGTGGCCTTAGCGAGCGCAACAATTGCTTCTGGGGTTAATGCTTCCTCGTGGCGGAGCCTGTACCAGTCGCAGGGGGAGTCGGGTTCTTCCTCGTAGGGCAAAGTGGTCTTCTTTCTGTCGCCGATGTAGAACAGGTAGCTTAGGAATCTTACGCGTTCCCTCTGGACACCGTCGCCCATGAGTGCGGCCGCAGGAACGTCGAGGAATTTGCCCATGAGGTCGAGGAGGGGAGCTTCAACGGCAGTAACCACGTGAACGCCGGTTCTGAGGTCGAAGGTCTGGAGTCCGCGAACGTCGTCCTTGATGTTTTCGTCGAGCCACTTGCGGATCTGGTTCAGGGTGTTCTTGTAGTCGGCAATGCGGGTGCCTACGACGAGGTGCTTGATGTCCTCGAGGGCTTTGGTGATTTTCTGGCCGCCGGGAACTTCACCGCAGCCCAAGTTGCCGGAAGAGTCCTCAAGGATAACGATGTTGCGTGTGAAGAAGGGTGCGTGTGCTCCGCTGAGGTTGAGCTCCATGCAGTCATGTCCTGCGACTGGGTAAACGTCCATGCGCTTAATTGTCGGTATAGCTGTCATGATAAGACTAATGCCTCCCTTGATAATAGGTTGATTGTATGGGAAAGTGATAGATGAGATTATATCAAGTTTGGGTGCAAAAAGGGGAAAAAAACAGCCTCCCTCGTGAAATTAGGAGGAAATCACTATTGCTCCCTCAATCCTGCCTAAGTTCTCTGCGCCCTCGTAATAAATTCGTGAGTTGCTTTGCGGTTGAATGAGGGTGAATTTTTTGTATAATAAATTTTGTCCAGACTGTACTAAAACTTTTTTCACGCATACTCATTCACGACAGGAGGTGAGCACAACAAATGGCAGAAAACTCTACTATAGCTGAGATCAAAGCTGCAGAGACGGCGGCGGCTAATGCTGTCCAGAAAGCCAAAGAGGACGCGGCCAAGAAACTCAACAGAGCCAGCGCAGATGCAGAAAATTCCCTCAAGGAAGCTAGGCAGAACGCAGCCCGGCAGTTCAGGGACAAGATCCGCAGGGCAGAAGAGGCAGCAGAAGGCAAGGCCAAAGATATTTTGTCGAAGCGTGAGGCAGATGCAAAAGCGTTTTACGACAAGCAGAAAGGCAAGATTCCTGGAGCTGCTTCATTCATAACGGAAGAGGTGATGAAGAAATATGGGAGTAGCCAGGCTTAAGAAGGCAGAACTGTATTATCACAAGTCCGTTCATGAACAGATAGCGGCCTCCCTTCAGGAATCGGGAGCGTGCCAAATCATCAGCACCAGCGAAGAAAGTTATGCTCCTCCCGCTGATGTCGAAGCACTAATCTCGACGACTGACGAAAAGCTCTCGGACATTCGGTACCTCACCAGAACCCTTACCCCGCATTACGTTGACCCAATACCCGCTCTCGACAGAATGCTCGGTGAACGCCCTGAAGTTACCATGCCGGAGCTTGAGGAACTTGCAGCTCACACGGACTTGAAGGCGGTCTGCGATTCCACCCGCGAGACCGAACGTCAGACCGGGGACGTGAGGCAGAAACTCTCAGAAGCCAGAATGAACGTATCACTTCTTTCTGCTCTGGAATTTTTCCCCTACTCCCTGTCAATCATTACTGAAGGCACCCGCACAGTAACCGGCCTCGTAGGGACAATCAAGGCCGCAAACGTCAGCGGGTTCAAAGCGGCACTCGGGGACTTCTCGAAGTTCAAGGACGACTCAGAGTTAGTGATAGCTCCTTACGACGAGAAGGACCAAGACGTGTACGCAGCGTTGATCTATTCGCGCAGTATCGAGTCAGAGATTCGTGAAGTCTGCGCAAAACAGGGCCTCTCAATCGTCGAAGTTCCTGCGTCGTTCGCCGGGACTCCTGAGGAGGAGAGAGAGAAATACTCTGCGGCAATCACTGAGCTTGAAGCCAAAGAGTCCGAACTTTCCCAAAAGATGAAGGACCTTGCACAAGCCAACGTCCCAACAGTGCAGAAGCTCTCCGACTACTACAACAGCCTATCACGACGCTACAACGGTACGGCCAAGAGCGACGTTACTGAATGCACGATGCTCACGAAGTTCTGGATTCCTGCGGACAAAGCCGACGGACTCCGGGCAAAGATTGAGGCAATCAGCACAGATATTGAGCTGGTCTACTCTGACCCTGACCCTGACGAAGAGCCCCCCTCGCTCCTGCAGAACGGAGACACAGTGAGGCCGTTCAACATTCTCACAGAGCTATACTCCTCGCCCACGTACAGGGGCATAGACCCAACGCCGTTACTGGCACCGTTCTTCTGGGTATTCTTCGGAATGTGCTTGGGTGATGCTGGTTACGCGCTGGTTGTGTTCGGGACGATTCTTTACGTCTTCAGGAAGTACAAGAAGATAGCTCCCGGCGTGAAGGACTTTATCCGGCTGTTCTTGTTCTGCTCTGTGTCGACGTTTATCTATGGCGTGATTTCCGGGTCATTCTTCGGGAATTTTATTGACTCCTTCCTGCCTCCGTTGGTCCCTCTGAAGAATGCCTTGATGCTCGTTGACCCAATGACCAACCCGATGCAGGTGCTTGGAATCTCGCTGCTGCTTGGCGTGGTACACCTGATGTTCGGACTGCTGATTTCGGCGTACGACAGGCTGAGGCACGGTGAAGTCATTGATGCTGTGGGTAAAGACTTGTCGTGGTTCTCGTTCATTGTGGGCTTGTGCCTGTACGGTGTAGGGCTCGGCGGAATGCTTCCCCCTCACTTTGTGCAGATAGGTCAGGCAATGGCGATAATCGGCGCAGTAATAATCTTCATCTATGCCGGAAAGGGTGAGCCGAACTACTTCAAGAAGCTCATCAATGGATTCTTGGCACTCTACGGCTCAACGTCATATCTCGGCGACATTCTCAGCTACAGCAGGCTTCTGGCGCTGGGATTCGGTTCTGCGGTCATCGGAATGGTGATTAACCTTCTGGGAGGGCTTGCGGCTGATATTCCGTACGTCGGGTGGCTCGTGGCAATCGTCGTGATAATCGGCGGACATATCTTCAGCATAGCGATAAACATTCTGGGGTCATTCGTTCACCCGTTGAGGCTCCAGTATGTGGAGTTTTTCGGCAAGTTCTACACGGGAGGCGGAGAACCGTTTACCCCGTTGACGCTCTCACAGGAATACGTGAATGTGAAGGCGTAAGCAATACAATTTTTCGTGAAAGGAACGTGTAAATTATTATGGAACATTTAGGACTCTCACTCGCACTGTTCGGGGCAGCATTGGCAGCAGCTTTGGCCGGTATCGGTTCAGCAATCGGGATCGGAGTTGCAGGCGGAGCAGCAGCAGGAGTTATGACCGAAGACCCCAACAAGTTCGGTTCATGCCTTATCCTTCAGGCCCTTCCGGGAACACAGGGAATCTACGGGTTGTTAATAGCCTTCTTTGTGCTGAACAAGCTCGGGCTTCTCGGCGGTGCAGGAGCAGTTGCGCTCACGTGGAATCAGGGCCTCCAGATTCTCGCGTCATGCCTTCCTATAGCAGTAGTAGGCTGGTATTCAGCAATTTGGCAGGGGAAAACGTCAGCGGCATCAATCCAGATGATCAGCAAGAAGCCTGAAGCAATGGGCAAAGCAATAATTCTCCCCGCAATGGTCGAGACCTACGCAGTTCTTGCACTTCTTACGAGCATATTAATGCTTATGGGAGTTCAGGTAGGCTAGTATGGGCAGGTGTTGACGATGGCACTTGCAGACATTAAGGCAAAAATCAAGGCCGATTCACAGGCACAGATTAAGGCAATCGAGGCAGAGAACGACGCTAAAGTCCGGGAGATCAGCCGGAAAGTCAACGCCGAAATCAAGGCAGTACAGGATTCTTACGCTGCCCGCCTCGCGAAGGAAGAGCCTGAAGTCCTCAAACGCCGTGAGATCGTCGCCGAACTCGACGCAAAAAGGGTAGATTTAGGGGTCCGTCAGCGTCTCATGAGTGAGGCATTTGAAGCGAGCCTCAAGCAGTTAGTGGAGATGGCTCCGGACAAGTACGTAAAGTTTGCGGACAAGCTCATGGCTCAGGCGGTCTCAACCGGTCATGAGGTCGTGTTTGTCGGGAAGAATGAGCGTCATCTTGACCAGAGGTGGCTGGACGGCTACAACGCTTCGCACAATACGGCACTCACTCTTTCTGGTGAGAAGCTGCCGATAGCCGGAGGGTTTGTGCTCAGGAACGACGATATTGACACAAATTGTTCATGGGAGATGCTGATAGCCGACGCGCGCGCTGACATTGAGACCGAAGTTGTGAAGCGTCTGCTTGCGTAAGGGGAGGTGCTTGGTGTGAGTTACGTATACACCGTAGCACGTTTGCGGGGTATGGAGAATCACATACTAGACTCGGCATTTTTCTCGCGCCTCATGGACAGCGCAGGGATTGACGACGCTGTGAAAGCACTCGGTGAAACGTCATACTCTCAGTGGATTTCAGGAGCGGGGGCAGATTTCGACAAGGCAATAGACTCTGAGATTCTCGCAACTTTCGAGGAGCTCAAGTCCTTTGTGCCTGATAAAGAATTGCTGGACATCTTCAGACTGCCTT
>JAFPZI010000033.1 GCA_017417365.1 Synergistaceae bacterium | reverse complement strand
TCAGGACAACCAGAGCCGCAGCACTAAGGGAGTCATTCGCGGCCTGCACTTCCAGATACATTACACGCAGACAAAGTTAGTGAGGGTGATACGCGGGAGCGTCTATGACGTTGCAGTAGATTTGCGGAGGGACAGTGCGACTTTCGGGAAGTACTACGGAATCGAACTCACGGAGGAGAATCACAAGCAGTTCCTTGTTCCGAAGGGATTTGCGCACGGCTTTCTAGTGTTGTCGGACATTGCGGAGTTCTGCTACAAGTGCGACGATTTCTGGCACCCCAACGACGAGGGCGGAATAATCTGGAACGACCCGGACATTAATATAGCCTGGCCGAAGGTTGACGCACCGCTGATCTTCTCCGACAAAGACACGAAATTACCCACACTCAAGGAGGCAGTTTTACCATGAAGATCATCGTAACGGGAGGAGCAGGCTTCATCGGGAGCAACTTCATATTTCACATGCTGAAGGCTCACCCGGAGGACAGAATAATTTGCGTCGACAAGCTCACGTATGCAGGCAACATTAACACCTTGAAGGACGTGATAGCACAGGACAGAATAGCATTTTTCCGGCTGGACATCTGCGACCGCCAAAGAATATATGAACTCTTCGAGCGCGAAAGGCCTGACGTTGTCGTCAACTTTGCGGCAGAGTCCCACGTCGACCGCTCTATCAACGATCCGGGAATCTTTCTGTTCACCAACACGTTAGGGACTGGGGTACTGCTGGACGCGTGCGTGAAGTTCGGGATAACCCGCTACCACCAAGTCAGCACTGATGAAGTCTATGGAGATTTGCCGCTTGACAGGCCTGATTTGTTCTTCACGGAGACTACGCCGGTTAAAACTTCGTCGCCCTATTCCGCGTCAAAGGCTGGAGCTGATATGCTCGTGCTCGCCTATCACAGAACGTATAACCTGCCCGTGAGTATTTCGCGGTGCTCGAACAACTACGGACCTTACCACTTCCCTGAAAAGTTAATCCCATTGATGATAATCAACGCTCTGCATGATAAGCCGCTGCCGGTTTACGGTGAGGGAATAAATGTGCGGGACTGGCTGTACGTTGAGGATCACTGCCGTGCGATTGACGCGATAATCCACGATGACGAATCTGTCGGAGAGATCTACAACGTGGGCGGACATAACGAGATGAGGAATATCGACATAGTGAAGTTAATCTGCCGCGAATTGGGGAAGCCTGAGAGCCTGATACACTTTGTTACGGACAGGAAGGGGCATGATTTGCGATACGCGATTGATCCGACGAAGATATATTTACGGTTAGGCTGGCTGCCCGCGACAAGATTCGAGGATGGCATCAAGAAAACTATAGCGTGGTATCTGGAAAATGAGTCATGGTGGCGGCCATTGGTGAAGTAAATCCATAACTATCCCCCTCACGAACGAGGGGGATTTTTTTTGCGCGTATAATAGCCTCATCCATAGAGAGGATGAATCAGATTGACCCCTGAAGAAAATAAACGCGTTCAAGAAATACTAAATATCCGCACAAAACTGCTCAATGAGAAAATAGCTCAACAGGAAGAACACATCAACTCCCTAACTTCACAGCTCAACGACAAGGAGGAAGAAATTTCCGCCCTTAAGACTTGGCTGACCGAAGCGCAAAACCACGCTGCAAATCTTGAAGGCCAATTACTTGCCCTCAAGTCTCAGCCGCAACCAGAGCCGCAGATTCTCACTATCCCTGCTCCTCCTCAGCCACAACCACCACAGCCGCAAAAGCCCAGCTATCTGGTCTCGCTCTTACGCCAGCACTTCGGATTAGACCCCTTCAAGCCCGGCCAAGAAGAAACCGTTGATGCGATTCTCTCAGG
>JAFPZI010000032.1 GCA_017417365.1 Synergistaceae bacterium | reverse complement strand
TTGTTGGAGGATTCATCGGTTACAAATTGTTCAAAAAAATCTTTTCGTAGTTGCGAGCAAAAATTACTCCCTCGACTCATCATCGGGGGAGTTTTTCATTCACACAATCAGCATGGCATCACCGAACGAGAAGAACCGCCACCCCTCACTAGCCGCCCTCTCGTAAATCCCTAGTAGCGAACTCAACACCTCTTCTTCCCGCCCGAACGCCCCCGCCAAATTCGCAGCGAACGACGCTACAAGCATAATCAGCGAGCTCTCCGGCAGGTGAAAGTTCGTGATCAGTCCGTCAACGTTCCTGAACCTGTAGCCCGGGTAAATATATATCCCAGTCTCACGGACTCCCGACTCCCCCGGCGAAAAGCTCTCGAGAGTCCGGGCCGCCGTAGTCCCCGAAGCAATCACCCTCCCGCCACGAGCACGGCACTCACGGATTTTTGCCGCAGTCTCCGCGGGGAGTTCGCAGTGTTCGGTGTGTATCTGGTGCGCTCTGATGTCGGGGGTCTTTACCGGCCTGAACGTCCCGAGCCCAACGTGAAGAGTAACGTACCCGACTCCCACGCCAATAGCCTGAATCTTGGCCAAGAGCTCCGGCGTAAAGTGCAGGCTTGCAGTTGGTGCAGCACATGAACCATCGTTGCGGGCAAAAACCGTTTGGTAGGACTCTCGCATCTCGTTTCCCGCGTGAATGTAGGGGGGTAACGGGACATTTCCGGCTTCGCTGAGGAAAGCCAAGACTTCATCACGTGAGGACATTGCGAACTCTACGACTCTGACTCCGTCGGGCTTGGAGCCGAGCACTCTTAGGGATTGGCCGTGAAGGGTGAGGGTTGAGCCGGTGTGAATCTTTCTCGCAGGTCTCACGAGGGCCTCCCACACTCGGAAGTCGGGAGATATGCTGCGCAACAGGAAGACCTCAAATTTTCCCCCGCTCTCACGCGTTCCCAACAATCTTGCCGGAATCACTCGTGTATCATTGAGGATGAGCAAATCTTCAGGCCTCAAGAAGTCCGCAATGTCGCGAAAATGTTTGTCCCAAAGGGTAAGGCCTTCCTTGACGTTCCAGACGAGCAATCTCGATGAGTCTCTGGGGTTTGCCGGGGACTGAGCGATTCTGTCTTGAGGGAGGCCGTAAGAGTATGAGCTGAGGGAGTACAGATCCCCGCGAGAAATTTTCCTCATCACTTGAAGCGTTTTATGACTGTGCCGGGGTAATAGTGCATTAGGATTTTCTCAGCGGTCCAGCCTGCTTTAGCCATAGCCAACGCTCCCCACTGGCACATACCTACTCCGTGCCCCCAGCCCCGCCCGTAGAACATGAAGTCGTTTCCGGCCCTCTCGATTGCGTAACCGTATTTGCTTCTGGGTCTTGCCGGTGCGGGTGTTGGGGTTTTCGCGGGTTTGGGAGTGCGCTTTGTTCGGGTTAGGCCTATCTGGTAGTAGCTTTTCTTCTTGGAGGGGTTGGTGAGCATGTCTATTAGTTCCGTCGTGGTGAAAACGCCTTCTGAGGTCATCTTGGCGATTTCCTGTTCCTCGTCGAACTCCATGCCGCTTTCGGTTAATGGCTTGACGGGTTTACGGCTGACGAGTCCGCTGGGAGTCAGCGTGTCCTGTGCGCTGAAACTTCCTCCAGACGGTGTGAACATTGTGCTCTTGATTGTTCGTGGGTCAACGTTAATGCGGAACTGGCTCGCCTTCATTGTGGCAGTACCCTTTGAGCCGGTGAAGGTCATAGTTACTGCGCGTCCTCCCTGGTCGACTTCCGAGACCTGCACGAGACTCACCTCCCCAATGTCTGTGCCTGTAACTTTCTTGACGACGGACTGAATCTTTGCTGCAGAGACTTTTGCGCTCCACGAGGACACCGGGGACTTGTAGCTGACGACTTCCGGGACTCCCTGAAGGTAGGGAATTTTGCTGCCCCAAACGTCGCTGATGTCTGCTGTGTGGCCTCCGCTGTCGGAGTGAAAGAATGTCTGCGCTATTTCCTTGCCGTAAGTCAGGATCTCTCCGGCAGTGCTCATTACGGCCTTGTTGGTCTTCTCGGTCTCGACTCCGGCTCCCTTGTAGACTTGGTCCGAGTCGGTGTCGACAACGTCATAGCCTTTCTTGGCCCTGTTGAGGCTCTGGCGTAGGACGTAAGTTCTTGCGGTGATGGCTTGAGCTCGTAACGCTTCGTCAGGCCAAGACGCACCGACTTCGGCGGGAAGGACTCCGCACAGGTATTGCTCAACGTCGAGGGCGTTCAAGAGTCCGGCCTTCTGGGTTATCACGAAAGCCCCGCGGTAAGTTCTGCCGTTGAACTTGAGGAAGCCGGTACCAGTGATTCTTACGGGCATGAAGAACGAGTAGCCGCCGATCACCACAGTTGAGCCGGAGACGGAGATTTGAGCGGATTCACCGAGATTGGCGAGCCTGCCTTCAGTGTCGACCATTGCGAGATTGCCTGTGGTTATGGCGATTGAGAAACTTTTTGCTCCCGACAGTTTGACGTAGACATCACGGGCTTCAAGGGTGTTAGCGGAAAGTATGAGGAAAAGCAGAAGTGTTGTGCGAAATGTGTTAATGCAGGTGCGAATATCAATCTCCCCCCGTCAAAATGGTATGTTGTGCTCTATTCCGAGATAAGAATATGCGTTCTGGGTAGCTTTGCGGCCTCTTGGTGTGCGCTCAATCAGGCCCTTCTGAATCAGGTATGGCTCATAAATATCTTCTATGGTCTGAGAGTCCTCGTTGAGTGCAGCTGCGAGTGTCCCGAGTCCCACAGGGCCGCCCCCGAAGAGGTCAATTATTGCCCGAAGAATTTTTCTGTCCCCCTCGTCGAGGCCCCCGGCGTCAACGTCCAGCATGTTCATTGCCCTCACAGCAAGGTCCGCCTTAATCTCCGTACCCGCCCCGGCCTGAACAGCGGAGACATCGCGCACCCTCCGTAAGAGCCTCAGTGCAACTCTTGGTGTCCCGCGTGAACGCCGGGCAATCTCCAGCGTTGCGTCAGTCGTGATTCTGACTCCGAGAACGTCAGCGGCCCTCTGGAGAATCCTAGACAGCTCATCATCAGTGTACAGGGATAACTGCTCAACTATGCCGAACCTTGCGCGTAACGGTGAAGTTAGGAGGCCGAGTCTAGTAGTGGCACCGCAAAGTGTGAACTTCGGGAGGTTGAGAGCGATTGTGCGGGCTAATGGACCTTTGCCGACGATTATGTGCAGGGTGAAGTCCTCCATTGCTGGATAAAGAATCTCTTCGACCTGCGGGGGCATTCGGTGAATCTCGTCGATGAAGAGCACGTCATTGCGCTCAATGTTCGAGACGATTGCGGCCAAGTCTCCTGCACGTTCGAGGGCTGGGCCAGTGGTTGTGCGCAATTGCCCTCCCATTTCCTGAGCGATTATGCCGGCTAAAGTGGTCTTGCCGAGTCCCGGCGGGCCGTAGAATAGAATGTGGTCGAGGGGTTCATTTCTGCCTTTTGCGGCGGCTATGTAGATTCGGAGCTTCTCGCGTAATTTTTCCTGCCCTGTGAACTCGTCGAGGTGTTTGGGCCTGACGGTAATATCTTCTGGTGAGGGCGGAGGGTCAAAGATTCTAGCTGGTGTGATTCTGTCCTGTGTCATTTGTGGAGCTCCCTTAGTGCCAAACGTAATAGGTCTTCCTCACTGAGTGCCGGGAAGTCCTCACCGTGTGCTGCCCTCAAGAGGTTAATCACTCCTCCGGCATCAGCCCGCGAGAACCCGAGACTCAGCAGGGCATCAATTACGCTCCCGGCGTTGTCGGCTTTGGGCGTGAGGTCTTGCGGGTCAGTGCCGATTGTCCTCAAGGCAGCAATATTCTTCAGCTCAAAGCAGAGACGTTCAGCGGTCTTCTTGCCGATTCCCGGTACACGGGAGAACGCAGCAACGTTCGCGCTCCTCACGGCCTCAACGACGGCATCAAGTGGCAATTCCGAGAGAATAGCTATGGCCGTCCTGCCTCCCACGCCCTTAACCCCAGTCAGTCTGGTGAAGAACTCGCGCTCACGTTCCGAAGCGAAGCCGTAAATCACCGCTCCTGCCTCCGAGAACTGAAGGCTCGTGATAATTCGTTTGGTCTCACCGGCTGTGCAGTCATTGAGGACTGTGCGTGAACAAATCACCTCGAAGCCGATACCGTTGGCCTCAAGAATCACGGTATTTCCCTGAACGCCGAGAATTGTCCCTGTGAGTGAATGAATCATGCCGAGAACTCCATAGCCAGCCCAGTTACCGCAGCTGCAAGAGCGTCCGCAGTGTCGTCGGGTTTGGGTACCTCCTCAAGCGCAAGGAACCTCTGAACCATCCTCTGAACCTGCACCTTGTCCGCGTCCCCTGTCCCGCATAGAGCCAGCTTAATCTGGTTAGGCTTAGGCTCAATCACCGGCAAATCATGCATCGCCGCCAGAAGCATAACTACTCCACGAGCCTGCCACACGTATTCCGCAGTCGTCGTGTTGCGCCCGAAGAATAATCTCTCAACCGACACCAAATCAGGTCTGCATGCCTCTATCTGTTCCTGAAGCCGAGTGTATATCTCTAGCAGCCTCTCAGTGAACTTCATATCCGGGGAGGTCTCAACACACCCATAGTTCAACGCCCTGAGCCTGAACCCCGACTGAACTACCGCACCATACCCAACGCGGGCCAAGCCGGGGTCAATTCCCAGACAGACAATATTATTCTTCAAGCTGTGAGGCTATCTCGTCGGCTATCTCAAAGTTTGAGTACACGTTCTGAACGTCGTCGTGTTCCTCGAGAGCGTCAACTAACCTCATGACTTTACGCGCGGCCTCAACGTCGGCAATCTCTGTGGGGGTCTTGGCGATCATCGAGACTTCTGCGCTGTCAACAACGTATTTCGCTGCCTCAAGTGCCTTCTGCAGTCCGTCCAAGTCCGACGGTTCGCAGTACAGCGTGAAACCTTCGTCGCTCTCCTCCATGTCGGACATTCCTGCGTCAAGCCCGACTGTCATCAATTCGTCCTCATTGAGCCCTTCGCCCTTGACCTCAATTACTCCTTTGCGGTCGAACATCCACGCCACAGAGCCTTCTGAACCCATTTGTCCGCCGTTGCGTGCGAGAAGTGCGCGGATTTCGGGAGTAGTCCTGTTGCGGTTGTCGGTCATGACGTTGACGAGGACGGCGACACCTGCAGGGCCTATGACCTCGTAAGTGAGTTCGTCGTACGAAATATCTCCGAGTTCTCCTGTGCCGCGTTTGATTGCTCTGGTGATGTTGTCGTTGGGGACGCTGACGGCTTTAGCTCGCTCTATGGCTGTCTTGAGGCGCATGTTCATTGCGGGGTCTCCGCCTCCGTCTTTGGCCGCTATGATGATTGCACGTACTAACTTCTGGAACAAGTTGCCGCGCTTTGCGTCCTGAGCTGCTTTCCTGTGCTTGATGTTTGCCCATTTTGAATGTCCTGACATGGATTATTACCTCCTGAATTGTTATGGCCTGAAAATTGGAATTGGCTTGCGTTTGTGTTCACTGCGCCGTCTCATTACGTCTATGCGTTCCTTAGCCTTTGGGTCATCGATTTTCCCTGTGGCCAAGTACTCGTCGAGAACGTCATACGTGAATCCCATATCGCCCTCGTCTGTTTGTCCCTCGTAGAGTCCTGCGCTCGGAGCTTTGGTGATTATGCGTTCAGGCACGTTAAGTTCTCTGGCCATCGCCCGAATATCACGCTTGAGGAAGCCGGCTAATGGCATTAGGTCAACTCCAGAGTCCCCGTACTTGGTGAAGTAGCCGGTCTCGTACTCTGACCTGTTGCTGGTCCCGCACACGAGAAGGTTCCGGCTCTGAGCAAAAGCGTACAGAGTAACCATGCGTAAACGAGCCTTGATGTTGGATTCTGTGAGTGCACCGAGATTCCCCCCAATGCCCTCGCACAATAAATAGAACATGTTCGATAAATCCACGCGCGCAAACTCCACGCCGACTGCCTCAGCCAGAAGCCTAGCGTCAGCCTCATCTTCGGGAATGCTGCTGCAGGGCATGATTACCCCGAGAACGCCCTCACGCCCGAGTGCCTCACGCCCGAGTGCCGCAAGAACAGATGAGTCAATTCCGCCGGACAGCCCGAGAACTATTCCTTTAGCTCCAGCGTCATTGACTCTATCACGCAGCCATTGTTCACACTGAATGATTATGTTCCGCAAGTGTAAAGTTTCCTCTCAAGTGAAAATGTATCAAGTAATTATACACTCTGAACACTTCACAGGAAAATCAAAAAGTGTTCACAAAATGCACATAACACAAAACAGGTACCATGCTATAATAATTTTTATCATATCAACTGATTTACACACCACATTTTAGTCTTACGTTTCGGCAATGACAGCGGATTTCTTGTGCGTCTTTCGGTCTGCTGTAAGTAAATATTATATTTTGGGAGGTATTATTATGAAGAAGTATTCTGTTGTTTCTCTGCTAGTTTTTGCGGCCGTAATGTTTTGGGCAGTATCGTGCATTGTCCCTGAGCCTGCGAGTGCTGATATAGTGTTCGAGCTGGTGAATAACTCCGGAAGAACCTTCAGGGAAATCTGGGTCGGACCTTCCTCAAACAGCAAGTGGCTCAACAGGGATAAGTTCGTGAACAGGAACGGCTCACCGACCAGGCTGGCCAGCGGGAGGTCCCTCACTCTGTGGCCGAACATGTCCGGGCGTGAAGACGTACGTTTTTGGGACATCAGGGTCTACACTAATGACGGCAAGAAGCACGAATGGCATGACATAGACTTAGTGAAGTATTATCAGGTCGAGATTGACCGCAGGTATACCGCACACTTTTCACGGTAATTAATCCGTAAGCGTGTTCTCTCAGGCAGGGAGCACGCTATTTTTCTGAGCATGAAATAAGGGGTATGCTATAATTACTTCATTCCTGAATAATGGCTGTACTGATGGGCTTTTGGGCCTGTCGCAAAAAAGTTATACACATGGAGGCGTATTAGTAATGAAGAAGAAAGTTTTTGCGTTGTTGCTCCTCGTAGCGGTTGTGATTTCTGCGATTCCTGCATATGCGAACTTCGATTTACAGCTTGCCAACAGCACCGGCAGGACGATTCGCGAAATTTGGTTTGGGCCTTCGTCGAACACCAAGTGGCTCGAGCGCGATAAGGTCATCAGGGATGGAGCTCCCCTCAGAAGCGGACGCTACACCACAATTGATGTGAGCACGTCTGGGCGTGAGAACGTGCGCTATTGGGACTTGAGGGTAGATTTTGCTGGTGGCGGCAAGAAGGAATGGCATGAGATCGACATGTGGTCAGATATTTACCAGATAGAGATTACTCGGAGTTTGCAGCTCAGGTACCAGCGGTAATTAGTCGAGAGAACATTTCCCCTGTAGTTTTCGGACTGCGGGGGAATTTTTGTACCCTTAAGGAGGCAGTAAGAGTTGTGCAGGGCAGGAAGAATTATTCTTGCGGCGTGTATTGTGTGGGGAGTGCTGGTGAGTTCCGTGTGTCTTGGTGAAGAAGTGAGCGGGGACAACAGCGGGTCTGTTCGAGAGTTCCAGCTGTTGAACAACACGGGCAAGGTGATACGTGAAATCTGGTTTATACCTTCAGGTTCTAATTACTTTACAGCATTAAGGAAACTTTTCATCAGGGGCGGCCCCCCTCTCCGAAGCGGAAGGTATATGACTATCTCTGTTGACCATAATCCCCGCTATTGGGATATGAGGGTAGATTTTGTGGGCGGAGGAAAGAAGGAGTGGCACGGTATCGATATGTGGTCAGGAATCCGCCAGATAGAGATTACCAGCGATATGAAGTTGAGATTCCATCGGTAAAAATTTAGCGTGTTCCTGATATTTCCGGGAGCACGCTTTTACTTTACCCCAATAACCCGCTGAGAATCCTCACTCCATCCATAGCGTCCCGAGCGTAATAATCAGCTCCTGTGTACTTGGCCAAGTCCGGCGTGAGCACAGCTCCACCAACAATCACCTTCACGTCAGGGCACGAGGCCTTGAGCTTCTCTATAGTGTCCTTCATGCTGGCGACCGTCGTAGTCATGAGCGCGCTCAACCCCACAACGTGAACGCTCTCACGCTCCACAGCCTCAACGATTCGTTCTGCCGGTACGTCCTTGCCCAAGTCGATAACGTCAAAGTTGTAGTTCTCGAAAATCGTGCGCACAATGTTCTTGCCTATGTCGTGAACGTCCCCGTAGACCGTCGCGAGAACAACTGGCCCCCTCCCCTTTTCATGAGAACCTTCACCTGCCATAGCCATAGAGAGAACTTCAAACGCTCCCTTTGCGGCTTCGGCTGACTTGATGAGCTGAG
>JAFPZI010000031.1 GCA_017417365.1 Synergistaceae bacterium | reverse complement strand
GGAGGAGAGATGCCAGCGCTTGACGGGTGCTCCCGGACGGTGTGTGATGAGCTGCTCAAGCATTCTTCACAGGCTCAGGCCAAGACCGATATATTGACGCTCAAATCACCCGCGATTGTTTACGGCACTGACCCAGCGAGGTACATAGCGGCATTCCCCTATGACCGCCTGAGAATAACCTGTATCGTTGAGTATGACTATATCGGCTCTCAAGTGTTCGAGTACGTTCAAGATTCTGGGAGCTACTACGAGGAGATTTCCCGAGCCCGGACCTTCGCAATGAGGAGGGATATAGATTACCTGCTCGCACACGGAATGGCCTTAGGCGGAAGTCTGGACAACGCAATAGTTGTGGGCGAAAAGATAGAGGCTTCTGGGGGTCTGCATTGGCCCGACGAGTTCGTGAGGCACAAAGTACTTGACCTTCTCGGGGACTTGGCCGCAGTCGGTCATCCCGTCAACGCACACATAACAGCCATGAAGGCCGGGCATGAATTACACCTGAAGCTGTCAGAGAGACTAAGAGAGGAGACACACAATTAATGGCTGAACTTGATATTCTAGAAGTTATGAAGATCCTGAAGCACCGTTACCCGTTCCTTATGGTGGACAGAATAACGGAATATGACGACATGCACGTAACCGGCTACAAGAACGTAACGATTAATGAGCCGTTCTTTCAGGGACATTTCCCCGGAGACCCTGTGATGCCGGGAGTGATGATTCTCGAGAGCATGGGACAAGTTGCGAGCGTAATGCTTGGTCTTCGTCTCGGCAATGAACAGGGGCAGAAAATAGCCTTCCTCGTGAGTATCGACAAAGCCCGCTTCAGAAGGCCCGTCCGCCCCGGGGATAAGCTCGTAACTAGGGCAGAGTTCACCAACATCCGCAAGGCCTCCGCTAAGGTCAAGGCAGTAGCTTACGTTGACGACGAGGTAGCCGCAGAAGCAGAGTTCATGTGCATAGTCGGCGACACTCTGGCCAAGACTCAGAAGAAGGAGGAGGCTTAGGCTTTGAGCGTGAATATTCACCCGAGCGCAATAGTCTCACCAAAAGCTGAACTTGCCGACGGAGTAACTATAGGGCCGTTCTGCGTGGTTGAGGACGAGGTTACGATAGGTTCAGGTACGCTGCTTCGTGCCTTCGTGAGCATTCGTAATTACGTGTCTATAGGTGAGAACTGCGAGATCTGCGAGTACACAGCGATTGGCGGCAACCCTCAGGACCACGCCTACAAGGGGGAAGTCTCTTACGTCCAAATCGGCAATAACAATTTAATCCGCGAGAACGTAACCATCAACCGTGCCACAGGAGAGGGCAACGCTACAATTGTGGGCAATGACTGCTTCATAATGGACGGGGTTCACTTGGCACACAACACGCGGCTCGGCAACCACGTAACGATTGCTAACAAGGTAGGCTTGTCGGGATTTGTCGAGGTCGGGAGCCACACGGTATTTGGCGGAATGGCTGGGGTTCACCAGTTCGTGAGGATTGGTGATTACTGCATGATAGGCGGGCTTTTCCGCGTGGTCAAGGACGTACCGCACTACACTCTTGCGTCAGGGGACCCGTTGAGATTAACCGGCCTGAACAGAGTCGGGCTTGAACGAGCGGGTTTCACTGAGGAGACTAGACGGACAATCACGAAGTTCTACCGGGAACTGTACAGCAAGGATAAAGTTTTCACGCAGGCCCTCAAGGAAGTAATCAGCCGGAAAGCCGAGTACATACCAGAGATTCAGAACATCATAGAATTTTACGAGGGGACGAAGAGGGGAGTAACTTTCTGGGGGATTTAGGGGAGGCCGAGCCCGGACAGAGAAGACTAATCCATCCGGGCAAAGTATTTCTGTTAGCGTCTCCTAAGTCCCATCACTGCACCAACACACAGAGCCGAGACAAAGCCCAGTCCCGCAGAGTTGCACCCGCTGCTCCCGCTGCTCCCTCCGACTGGTGTACCGGTCTGCAGGTTTATCGTGTCGCTGCTCTTGAACGCCGACGCACTGTAGTAGCGTGTTCCGTCAGAGCCTCGCGAGAAGTGTTTCATGAAGTCCCAAAGTATCGGCATCTCCGAAGGATAGCAGTTGTGCGGCCTAAGAAGGGTCATTCCCCAAGAGAACACAGGGATTAACCCGAATTTGTTCCACGTGTAAACGTCGTGCCTCTTACCCAAGAATGAGTAACTATCTGCCCCAAAGTTATCGGCCTTCGCTCCTATAGTCTCGTCGAGGCCGTTGGCGTTCAGGAAGTAATTTCCCCATTTCGTGAGGGCCTCAGAGCTCAAATCTGGCATGAGTCCCGGAAGGTCGCTCTGTCCTATCAGAAGCATTGTTGGAATCGGTTTGTCGCTTGAAGCGTCAGTCCCGAACGTCAGGTCATCAACTGCGTACGTTACTCCCGAAGTTGACCCCACAGCCGCGAAGAAGTCAGGGTTCACCCTCGCCATGTCCTGAGTCGTCATGCTCCCTAGAGACTGGCCGGTGGCGTAGACCCTCGTGAAGTCCAGAGAGGCTAGGCGGCCGTTGATGTCGTTGCGTAGGATTGTCATCATTGCCGTCTGGTACAAGTACGAATCCACGTGAGTTACCGAGATTGGTGAGCCGTAGGTCTCGCACACGAACACGAGAACAATTCCTTCTTTGTCGGCGACTTGGTACCACTGAGTAGAGTCAAAGAATATTATGTCCGTCTGGGTGTTGCCGGGATAAACGAACAGGACCGGCAGAGCTTGGTTGCTGAAGCCGTCGGGAATGTACAGCAGGTACTCTCTTGGGTCATTCACTCCGTCCCCGTTGTTGTCGCTGAACGAGAATATCCCGAACTGCACCGTCCCGTGCCCGGAAATCTTCACGCTGTCCTGCCCGAGAACGTAAACATCCTGAGAGCGTCCCTTCCAGTCGGTGCCAGTGAAGGACTTCGCGGTGATTCCGTCTGCGGCTATCTGCTGTGCCCTGACTTTTGCGGAAGTGTAGTCGAGCCTATAGGCCAGAGCGTTGGAGTATGAGAACGTTACGTCGTATCTGGTGTAGTTCGCGAGCCAAGTATAGAGCTCCTCAGCATTAGGCGTGGCACCGTCGGAGAACTTTACCTGAGAGAAACCGTTAGACCCCGTGAGCTGTGAAGTTGCGTAGAGTGTCTGAGGGCGGGCCGAGTCCCTCTTCTGCCAATACACTCCGTCGGAAGGGGAAGACACGCAGTCATTCGCATTCCTCCAGTAAGTCCCGCTCACAGAGTCAGCATCGTAGCCCACGAGCCACGTAGGAATCGGTACGTCCTTCTTGGCGGTCTGAGCAATTCCCGTGCGTGAGAGAGTAGCGAGGAAGTCAGCTTCATCCGTGAGGCCCGGGTCATAGCCGCTTGTGTTCGAGCCGTCATAGAGGGGTGCACCGGCTTCGGTCAATGCTGCCTGTTCGGAAGTCCCGTCAATGTATGCCTGACTGATTACGAGGATAGGATTCGACGCGGCCCAATACTCTAGGGGAGCAGCTCCGGCACCGTAGCCGACTAGGTAGAACTCCCCGAAAGACGACAGCACAGCCACGCCGTTAGAGTTCCTTCCGCTCCTGACGACACCCATAGCTGCATTGACGTAATCGGCTTCGCTCTGAGCACTGCCCCAGCCGTTTGCCCCCGGCTCAAGGACCACTAACCCTTCGCCCTTCTTGTCGATTAGGTCGAACCATCCGGCACTGTCCAAGAATGCTTGGGTGTCCGCGCTGTTTGGTACGGCAACAACGGTGAAGTATGTGCGGATTGAGGCTTCCGGCGCGAGGTAGATTTTCATTGTCCGGCCCTCACTGACTGTCTTAGTGAAGTAGCCGGTTAACGGGAGCTGTGCAGCCTGTGAATAGTCTATGGCCAAGTCTTCGGTGAAGCTGTCGAGGTTTCTCGGGGTCAGTCCGGCGGCCATAGCTTGAACTGAGAAGCACAACAGGAAGAATACGCAGAGTATAATGAACTTACGCATAATAAGTCCCTCCTGAAAAATTGTTTATTGGATGTGGATATTATACCGTCAATTAGCAGAAAATATACACTATGAATTTTTGCCCCAACGATTTACACTATAAGCATTCCAGCAAAGATTAAGAACGGAGGTTCATTCTATGGAGGCAAAGAAGATTGTCAACATTCCTTCACTGATCAGCGACTACTACACCCTAGCTCCGAACGCTGACGACAAGACCCAGCAGGTAGCATTTGGGACTTCAGGCCACAGGGGAAGTTCAGCCCTTCACAGCTTCAACGAGGCACATATCTTGGCCATAGCTCAGGCGGTCTATGAGCACCGTACTGCGGAAGGTATCAGCGGCCCTCTGTACTTGGGAGCGGACACCCACGCCCTCTCTGAGCCGTCAATGAGGACATGTGTTGAGGTGCTCGCGGCGAACGGAGTAGAATTGATTCTGCAAACGAATTTTGCTCCCACACCCACGCCCGTAATCTCCCGAGCAATCCTCGAACACAACCGCACGCCCGGAGCCAAGACCGCTGACGGAATGGTCATCACCCCCTCACACAACCCCCCGACCGACGGAGGCATAAAGTACGACCCGCCTTCGGGAGGCCCGGCGAGCCCGGAAATCACCAGCAAGATTCAGAACAGGGCAAACGAGCTCATCAGGACCGGCCAAGTTGCGTCAATCAAGCGTGTACCCTTTGAGCGCGCAATCAAGATGGACAACGTACACTTTGAGGATTACGTCATCCCCTACGTGAAGGCTCTTGCGTCCGTCGTCGATATGGAGGCCATAGCCAAGTCAGGCTTGAAGATTGGTGCTGATCCGTTGGGCGGTTCTGGTATCTATTACTGGGAGCCAATAGCGGAAATTTACGGCATCAAGAATCTTTCTGTGGTGAACCCCAACCTTGACCCTACGTTTTCGTTCATGCCTCCCGACCACGACGGGAAAATCCGCATGGACTGTTCATCACCCTACGCAATGGCGAACTTAATCAAGCTCAAGGACGATTACGACATCGCATTTGGCAACGACACCGACTACGACAGGCACGGGATCGTAACACCTCAGGGCCTGATGAATCCCAATGCGTATTTGTCTGTAGCAGTGAAGCACCTGTTCACGTCTCGCAAGGGCTGGAGGGCAGACGCAGCTGTGGGCAAGACGGTAGTATCGAGCTCAATCATCGACAGGGTAACTGAGGGTATCGGGCGTAAACTGTGTGAAGTGCCTGTGGGGTTCAAGTGGTTCGTTGACGGACTGCTTGACGGGTCAATGGGCTTCGGCGGTGAGGAGAGCGCGGGAGCGTCGTTCTTGTGCCGTGATGGTTCTGTGTGGACGACGGACAAGGACGGTATAATCATGGACCTGCTTGCGTGCGAGATTACTGCGACGACCGGGAAGAACCCTGCGGAACACTACGCGGAGATTACTGCGAAGTACGGGACGAGCTATTACGCTAGGATAGACACGCCTGCGACTCCCGAACAGAAGGCAGCACTCGGGAAGTTATCGCCTGAGGACATCAAGGCGGACACGTTAGCAGGGGACAAGATTACTGCGAAGTTCACGAAGGCCCCTGGGAACAATGCATCAATCGGAGGGCTGAAGGTTACGACGGCGAACGGTTGGTTTGCGGCGCGTCCGTCCGGAACGGAGAACATCTGCAAGCTGTATGCAGAGAGCTTCGTGAGTCCTGAGCACCTGAAGAAGATTCAGGAGGAGGCCCAGAAGATTATAGCGTAAGAGAGAAATACTCCCCCTCTTGAGGTTGAGGCTGAGAGGGGGAAATTTCTAGAACACTTCCGAATGAGTCCCGACACGAAAGAACGTTAATAAATCTCTCTTCGGGAGTTTTTCTATGTGATACACAAGCACCAAATCTCCCTTGATGTGGCATTCTCTCATATCTTCAAGTTTTCCGTTCAGCTTATGGTCTCTCCATTCGGGAGGCAGAGGTGCATCATTAGCGACAAGCAGCAACATAGCTTCCTTCAGGATGTTTATATCATGTTGGCCGGAATGTGATAATTTGTCCCAATCTCTGATGAAATCCTTTGTCTGCTTCACATCTCGCAGAGGAGTAGTGCGTTTGCTTGAGGGCTTTCGTTTGCTGTCCGTCAAGCTAATCCTCCTCGAGCATCATTTTTCTCCATAAGGCAATGAATTTCTGCCCCTCAGCAATAGACCGCAGCGTCCTCTGATTGGTAACGCCGTTGCCCTCGTCGTCGTAAAGGTAGTATTCTCCGTTCTCGTCAGTCGCAGGATATACGCGTTCTAATACTTGCTCCATGATTTGACCTCCTGTTAGTGTTGTCATGTCCATATTCTATAACATTGTGAGCAAGCTAATAATCTTCCTCATAGTACCTTCTCAGAGCTTCCTCCATCCCTGTACGTTCAATGCGCCTCTCCCAAGCGTCGCCAATTTCCACAGCCTCTGCCATAGCCCTAAGCGTCTTAGGGTTGGTAATCCTCTTGCCTTCATCATCATACATAACGATATTCCGCCAGTCGATTTTCGCTGCCTCACGCTACATCGTTTACCCTCCCGTTAGTGTTATCATGTTCACAATTCTACAGCAAAGGAGGCTACACAATGAGGCTCGACAAGTTCCTAAAGCTCGCACGTCTCGTCAAACGCAGAACCGCCGCACAAGAAATGATTGAACTCGGTGCAGTCCGTCTCAACGGCCGCGACTCCAAACCCTCAAGCGAAGTCCGAGACAACGACACAATAGAGATCGCCTACATCAACCGCGTCCTAAAGGTCAAAGTTCTCTGCTCCGACGAGGCAATCCTCAAGCGTCCCAAGACCATCTCATGGGAGCAGCTCGAAGAAAGACCCGTTAAGCCGGATGAAAAACCGTTTTAATTTTCCCGCCTGACATTTATAATTAGGCATATCCTAAAATCTTATACAGGAGGAAATATTTTCATGGCATCAATTATCGGAGTTCACGGCCGCGAAATTCTTGATTCCAGAGGCAACCCCACAGTAGAAGTTGACGTGTACCTTGAGGACGGCTCAATGGGCCGCGCCGCAGTACCTTCGGGAGCATCAACGGGAGTCCACGAAGCCCTAGAGCTCCGCGACAAAGAAGCCCGTTACGGCGGGAAAGGCACTCAGCACGCAGTCGACAACGTCAACGAGAAGATTGCCCCCGAAATTCTCGGCATGGACGCAGACGACCAGGGAGCTCTTGACCGCGCAATGATCGCCCTCGACGGCACAGAAGGCAAGTCAAAGCTCGGAGCAAACGCTATTCTCGGCGTGTCAATGGCCAACGCCAGGGCAGCCGCTCAGAGTCATGGCCTCGAACTCTATCAGTGGCTCGGCGGAATCGGCGGCGGACTCCTCCCAACACCCATGATGAACGTCATCAACGGAGGAGCTCACGCGGACTCAACAGTGGACTTCCAGGAGTTCATGATTGTTCCCCACAACGCACCATGCTTCGCTGAGGCACTCAGGATGGGCGCAGAGGTCTATCACGCCCTCAAGTCATGCGTCAAGGCACGCGGCTACTCAACAGGTGTCGGCGACGAAGGCGGATTCGCTCCCAACCTCAAGAGCAACACTGAGGCACTCGAGCTCCTCATGGAGGCCGTCAACAAAGCTGGCTACACCCCCGGCAAGGACGTTAGCTTTGCCCTCGACGTTGCTTCGTCAGAGTTCTTCGAGGACGGAAAGTACGTCTTCAAGAAGGGCAGCGGAGACACCTACACAGCTGAAGGCCTCGTGAAGTACTATGAGGAACTCACAACCAACTTCCCCGTAATCTCAATTGAGGACGGCTGCGCTGAGGACGACTGGGAAGGCTGGGCAGCACTCACTGCTTCTCTCGGCAGCAAGATTCAGCTCGTCGGCGATGACCTGTTCGTTACCAACCCCAAGATTCTTGCCCGCGGAATTTCCGAGAAGATCGCTAATGCCGTTCTCGTCAAGCTCAACCAGATCGGCACCGTCAGCGAGACCCTCCAGGTTATCCAGATGGCCAATGACGCAGGTTACGCAGCTGTTGTCTCCCACCGTTCCGGCGAGACTGCGGACACGTTCATTGCAGACTTGGCAGTGGCGACCCGTGCAGGCCAAATCAAGACCGGAAGCATCGCACGCACCGACAGAATCGCAAAGTACAACCAGCTCATCAGGATTGAGGAAGAGCTCGGCGAGACCGCGAAATATGCCGGCCTCAAGAGATACTCCCCAATGTGGAAGAAGTAGGGCATCATGGCATTCGCAGACCCAGAAATCATTCTCGACCAGGCAGGAGTCAAACGCGTAGTCTCTACCGATAAGGCTCCTGCCGCCATCGGCCCCTACTCACAGGCAATCGTGGCCGGAGAATTTCTCTACGTTTCCGGGCAAATCCCAGTGAACCCGGCAACCGGCCAAGTTCCAGAGGCAATCTCTGACCAAGCACGCCAGTCCCTCGAGAACCTCAAAGCTATAGTTATGGAGGCTGGCTACTCGCTCTCTGACGTGGTCAAGACTACTGTTTTCGCTGCAGACATCGCAAACTTCGCGGCAATCAATGAGGTTTACGCTTCTTACTTCACAACCGACGCTCCGGCCCGCTCATTCGTTGCGGTCAAGGATTTGCCAAAGGGTGTCGGAGTAGAGATTGAGGCAGTAGCTTGGCGGAAGAGGCAATAATTTTTTGGAGGTAATGTTTTAGACATGGCAGAAACTACTACAGCGGTATCACCGTGCGGCGGAAGTGCTCCGTCAAGTACGGGGGGTACAGGCGGAGAGGCAGGAGCAGCCCAGCAGGGAGGCCTTATGGGAATGCTCTTCCCTCTTGCTATATTCGTGCTGATATTCTACTTCTTCATCATCCGTCCCCAGAGGAAGCGCGACAAACAACAGAAGAATATGATTGACAGTATCGCGCGCGGAGACCAGATTATCACAATCGGCGGCTTCTACGGAACAGTCCGCGAAGTCCGTGATGACTCGTTCCAGATAGAGATAGCTGAAGGTGTCCGCGTTACGATTCTGAAGTCGGCAGTTCAGGGCAAGAGAACAGTGAAGACGGAGGCCGCATCTTAATGAACCGTACGGATAGATTTCGCTTCTGGCTCGTGATTCTCGTGATCCTTGCTGCTACGGCTTTCGTGTACTTCTACAGGGGCGGGCTTAATCTCGGCCTTGACCTCAAGGGAGGAGCGCACATAGTCCTTCAGGCAAAGGATACCCCAGAGAACCCGTTACGAGATGACAGCATAGACAGATTATTAGCCGTTCTCAGGAATCGTATTGACCAATACGGCGTGGCTGAACCGATAATCCAGAAGTCCGGCTCAGACAGAATAATAGTTGACCTTCCCGGCATTCAGGACCCAGCGGCGGCACTCGAGCTAATCGGCCGAACAGCACAAATGGATTTCCGCGAAGTTCTCGACACGACCGGCTCGGCAACACCTCCTGCACCAGTGAGGAGCAATTACGACAGCGACATACAGTTTGTGCAGGCACAGGAACGCTGGGAGAATGTCGTAGCCCAAATCAGCAACGCCAGCGCGGACCTCGTGAAAAAGTCTGCGGCCAATCCCGGGTCAATCGTTGCTCCAGCTGAGGAGGCCGGAAGGTTCTACCTGTTGGGGCCTGTATTGCTCTCAGGTAAGGACCTCACTAACGCCGAAGTTCAGCCCGACAGTTTGGGGCGTATGGGAGTGTCCCTCGAGTTCAACTCTGAGGGTGCGACTTTGTTCGAGAACGCTACGGCACGTCTTGTGGGCAAACAGCTAGCTATAGTTCTGGATAACGTTGTGATTTCGGCTCCCGTAGTTCAGGACAGAATCTCAGGAGGCCACGCGCAGATTACCGGACGCTTCACGACCGACGAGGCAGCTAGACTGGCGATAATGCTTAAGGCTGGTGCACTCCCTGTGGCTGTGGAGATAGCGGAGAACCGTTCGGTAGGACCGAGCTTGGGAGCTGACTCAGTTCGTCAGGGACTCGAGGCCGGGCTGTTCGGTGCGGCAATGGTGCTTGTCTTCATGCTTCTCTACTACCAGTTTAGGGGGCTTGCTGCGGACTTGGCACTGGCAGTAACTGTGCTGCTGATCTTCGCGGGGTTAATCGCCTTCAACGCCACTCTTACTCTTCCGGGCATCGCGGGAATAATCCTCACGCTCGGTATGGCGGTCGACGGCAACGTGTTAATCTACGAGCGCATTCGTGAGGAGCGCAACGCAGGAAAAACTCCTATGGCCGCACTTGATTCGGGCTTCAGGAAGGCACTTGTTACGATTCTGGACTCCAACATCACGACACTGATAGCTGCACTCGTTCTGTTCTACTTCGGGTCAGGCTCAGTGAGGGGCTTCGGTGTAACGCTGTCGGTCGGACTTGTGGCGAGCGTGTTCGCAAACATCGTAGTAACGAGGGCAATACTTCAATTATTCGTCAGGAGAGGAGAGAACAAGACAAGATGAGCGCACTGAATCTTCATTTCGACTTCATGGGTCATCGCAAACTTGCCCTGACAATAAGCCTTGTCCTAGTGATTGCGAGCGTGATACTTCTGCTCACCAGAGGCCTCAATCTCGGAATAGACTTCACTGGAGGGAACGTGATTCAGGCGGAGTTCACAGAGCGTCCTGACGTTACGAAGGTCCGCGAAGTGATTTCTGGGGTAGTAGCGCGCGGGGCGATGATTCAGAATTTCGGCGAGAAGGGAATAATCATCCGTACCAATGAGGACACAGAGGAGAGCCGGCAGAACGTCATGAAGGCACTGCAGGCTAATTTTGCGGACATGAAGATTACGGGCTTCGAGAAGGTCGGGCCGGTTGTCGGTGGGGAACTTCGCAGACAGGCAATAATCGGAGTGTCCATAGCTCTTCTGGCGATACTGGTCTATATCACACTGCGCTTCCAGTTCAGGTTTGCGGTTGTGAGCGTTATACCGTTAGTGCATGACGTGATTATCGCGCTTGGGTTCTTCAGCATAACACAGATGGAAATATCTTCATCGTTCATAGCTGCGATTCTCACGATTGTTGGTTACTCCCTGAACAACACGATAATCATTCTTGACCGAGTGCGTGAGAATTGGGGGAGCCTGTCCCGGGATGGAATCGTGAATCTCGTGAACAAGTCCCTCAACCAGACATTAGGCAGGACGATTAATACGACATTGACGACATTGTTCCCTGTGATAGCACTGTGTGTGTGGGGAGGGCCGGTGCTGCTGGCCTTCAGCTATGCGATGCTCGTGGGGATTATTGCGGGTACGTGGAGTTCGATGTTTGTGGCTACTGGTCTGTTGTGTGAGTGGCAGGGCAGGAAGAAATAGCTTTTAGTGAATAATTTTGCCGGGAGTCCTTCACGGGGCTTCCGGTATTTTTGTTACTCGGGGGGTAAAGTTCGTATTATGCTTCTCAAATCTGGGGGGCTATGTATGACTTCAACGCTACGGACGGGGCTTTAGTGAATAGTCTCAGCCGGGAGTCATGATGTGGGCTTCCGGCTTTATTGTGTCCTAGTTGCTGTAAAAAACGTTCCTTACCTCCTCGACCTCAAGAAGTATGCTTCTCTGTTTGAGGGCCTTAATCGCGTCATTCATGATATTCTTCACGGCCTCCTGTTCGGGGTCAACGAATACACAGACCAGCGTGTGCTCAGTGAAATTCTTTCCGTCCTCGCGCCAGAACCCGTCAGCCTCGTAGATAATCGCTCCGCCGGTGTGTTTGCCGATAATGTCCATCATGATACGCTTTGCCTCTTCCGTGCTGTGAGTCTGAACTCCAGAGTTCCCGTCGTTGAGACCGACATACAGCGTGTACTTGGTGTGCTTCTCAGTGTCAAAAATATCGTTGTCCCTGTCCACAGACATTACAGCGAACCCAACAGCCACGAGCAGAGCCGCAGCGTAGAGCAAAATCCAACGTTTATTCCGCAAAACAATCACAACCTTTCGTGAGTTAATTATAATATACGGAGAAAATCATTAACGAGGTAAATTCATGACAGCAAAACGAGTTGCAGTATTATGCGGAGGAGACAGCCGGGAGCGCGAAGTGTCCCTAAGGAGCGGGCGTGCAGTGTGTGATGCCCTGAATGAGGCGGGGTTCACTGCGGAATATCTTGACCTTCACACTCTGGACGAGACAGAGAGAGTCCGGGGCTATGATGGTGCGTTTATCGCGATGCATGGCGGTTGGGGTGAGGACGGGAGGCTTCAGGCGCGTCTTGAGGAGATGAGGATACCCTACACCGGTTCTGGGCCTAAGGCTAGTGCTTTGGCTATGGATAAGATTCTGACTCACGAGACACTAAGGGGGCGAATTAGTAAAATAGTTGACTATTTGAGGCTCCCGCAAAGTTACGAGGAGGTTATCGTGAGACTTGGCCGGGACGTAGTGGTCAAACCCTCATGCGGAGGCAGCACAGTAGGAGTGTCTGTGATTCTTGGGCTGACTCCCGAAAAGCTCGAGGAGGCCTATAAACTCGCCAAAGCCAGCTATGACTCTGACGTTATGGCGGAACGCTACATTCCGGGGCGGGAATTGACTTGCGCAGTATGGGAGAATAGGGGACGCACTGAGGCCCTGCCGGTAATCGAGATAGCTCCGCACTCGGGGTATTACGACTACGCGAACAAGTACACTTCTGGAGCAACGGAGTACATAGTTCCCGCGCACCTCACGGAAGAGACAGCCTCACGGGTTCAGGCGATGGCGGTAACTGCCCACGAGGCTTTAGGGTGTTCGGGTTACAGCAGGGCGGACTTCAGGCTATCACCCGAGGGGGAGGCGTATATTCTTGAGGTCAACACGGCTCCGGGAATGACGGCTACGAGTCTTGTCCCGAAAGCGGCACGTTCTGTGGGTGTGAGCATGTCCGAGTTCGTGAAGGCTATTATGGACATGGCATCTATCGGGAAGTCCTAGCGAGTAACATTCTGAATGACCCTCACGCCCCATGTGAAATAGAACATGTTCTATTTTGTGAAGGTGTTATGGACATGGCATATATCGGGAAATCCCAGCCGCAAAATTTTATGTGAACGGTACAAAAACTTTGGGAACTATCTACATAATTACACGTAGATTTGAATTTCTCACCGCGTGTTATAATTTCGGTAAACAAAATTTTAGTATCATTCACATTTTTCACGACATAAATTGTTCATCAACCATATATATTCTGAGGGGGGCTGATTAACAGTTACTGAGAAGCTATAAATCCTATTAAGGTCGGTGCTTCAGATTAGTAGTCCATAAGACGTCGTCTGTCTGTCTGAAAAGGCAGCTTAAACGGGGACTGCCACCGTAATAATGTAAAGCGAGAACCAAGCACAGAAATTTTTGGCAAAATCACCAAGAAAGGAAGGAAAAGTTACTGGCACGATAATTCATCCGCAGTGTTATGATGTTTATCGTGTGTACCCGTTCGTTAGCGGGGAATTTACGCCCTCGGAGTGTCATGCCAACATGAATAGAGTAATCGAAAATGGACACGTTGAACAGGGAATGAAACATAAAGGTTGATTTACAACTTTTTATGAGTTTTCAGTAACGGTATAACCTGCATGATAAAACTTTATGACGAAGGCGTTTATCTCGTCAACGGCACAAAGATAGTCCCTGAGAGCCAGGCAGGCAATCAGTACGACAAAGCAGAAGCCAAGAAGGGCACAATCGCCTACGGAATCCTCAAGTCCCACAACACTTCCGACGACATGGCACACCTGCGAATCAAGTTCGACTCTATGGCCAGCCACGATATTACGTTCGTCGGCATAATCCAGACCGCCAGAGCGTCAGGCATGAAGAAATTCCCTCTGCCCTACGTCATGACCAACTGCCACAACTCACTGTGCGCAGTCGGCGGAACAATTAACGACGACGACCATTATTTCGGCCTCAGCTCCGCAAAGAAGTACGGCGGAATTTACGTCCCTCCGCATATCGCAGTAATTCACCAGTTCATGCGCGAGATGTTCGCTGGCTGCGGGAAAATGATTCTCGGTTCGGACTCACACACCCGCTATGGTGCGCTCGGCACTATGGCTATCGGTGAGGGCGGCGGAGAACTCGTCAAGCAGCTCCTTGAGGACACTTACGATGTCGCTTACCCCGGCGTTGTCGCAATCTACATGACCGGCAAACCAGCACCCTACGTAGGACCTCATGATATAGCCCTCGCAATCGTCAAAGCAGTCTTCGAGAAGGGTTACGTCAAGAATAAGGTTATGGAGTTCGTAGGCCCCGGCGTGTCGACAATGACCACAGATTACCGCAACGGCGTTGACGTAATGACCACAGAGACCACGTGTCTTTCTTCAGTGTGGAGGACTGACGCAGATACCCGCTCGTTCTTGGCCGAACACGGACGCGCTGACGACTACAAGGAACTTAACCCCGCTGACGTTGCGTATTATGACGGCTGCGTGGAAATCGACCTCTCCTCAATCAAGCCCATGATCGCAATGCCCTTCCACCCGTCGAACGCATACACGATTGATGAACTTTACGCCAACCTTAAGGACATTCTAGCCGACACAGAGGCCAGAGCCGCTAAGGTTGCCGGAGGACGCGCAACTTTTACCCTCATGGACAAGATTACCCCCGACGGAAAGCTCATGGTTCAGCAGGGAGTAATCGGAGGTTGTGCGGGCGGAAACTACACGAACGTTGTCGAAGCAGCTCATGCCCTCAAGGGTAAGACCTGCGGATTCGATGAGTTCTACCTGAGCGTTTACCCGTCGAGCCAGCCCGTTTTCGTTGACCTCGACAGGAAAGGCTACCTCGCTGACCTCATGGACGCGGGCGCAATCATCAGGACGGCATTCTGCGGACCTTGCTTCGGAGC
>JAFPZI010000030.1 GCA_017417365.1 Synergistaceae bacterium | reverse complement strand
ACCTAGTGAAGCCCAATCCCTACAGTTGCCACACTCCCAAAGCCTGTCTTGTCGCTGGCAAGTGTCCAGTAACCTAGTGATACCCAATCCTCCTACAGTGCCACACTCCCAAAGGCTGTATTGTCGTGGGCAGGTGTCCTATAACCTAGTGATACCCAATCCTCCTACAGTGCCACACTCCCAAAGCCTGTCTTGTCGTGGGTGGGTCCCGTAACCTAGTGATGCCCAATCCCCCCTACAGGTGCCACAGCCCACGAACTCCTACCTTGTCTCGGGCTGCTCCATCATAATACAGCTCTATCGATATGTGCTCGTCTATCCTGTAACCTAGTGATGCCTCGTTCCTCCCCTTCCCCGGATACCACCGCCACACAAAATACGGCCTCCTTACCCTCACCGGGTCATACACCACATTCACAAAGTACTCCGCTTCAGGCCACTGTATACCCCCTCCCGCCCAAAAGTTGTTCACCAGCTCAGACTTCACACCAACTCGCGAACTCACCCCGAAATCCTCAAGCGAAAATTTCACCTCACCATAGATCTCCGGGTTCAGGACACGCCCCGGCCTCCAACCAAAATATATCCCAGCGTCAGGGTACTTCCCGCTTATCCCAGCATAAGCACTCACCCACACGTCAAACGTCAATCTGTGGCTGTCCACACCAGCCTCCAAACTCGCCTCAGTCCCAGCCAAGAACTTCGTGCGGACATCTGCCCTCATGTTGTCGACGGCGTTGCGCTCCTCCAGAAAGCTCCGCGAATAGTCCTCTATGTCTCTGGCGTGGCGTTGTGCCCATAACACCGGCAGTCCGATTAACGGAGACAACGCAGGGATTAACTTAGCCTCAAGGTCGGAACGGAACATTACGGGGATTGTCCGAGAATAGATTTCCGGCCTCACTGCGAGAATCATCCGGGAGCTTGGCCGGAACGCTAACGTTAGGGTAATCCTGTCAGGAAAGATATATATCTGCTGCGTGAACTCCCAGCCCGGCAATCTCTCAGAAATCTTTGCGCCTATAGCCTCGCGTAATGCCTCGTCCCCCCAAGTCATAGCCTCAGGAGGCACACCAGACAACATTAACGCTACATCTCTGCTCAAGCCCTCAGTGTCATGCGTGAACCATTCATAAGCAAACCCGAGCAGTGCAGGGGGCGTTATCCTGACTTCGGGAGGTCCGGGGGCAATCTTGGGCGTGAATGTTGCTGCAGGCCCGGGAGTTATCCTCACGTCGTAGCCGCTGAACAGACGAGCCGCTACCAACGACAATACCCCCTCACGATCAGCCGTGCCCGGGATTTCCTCCCATACTGCATTAAGGCTCCTGACTACAGCACCCTCAAGCCACACAGGAAGACCAGAGACCTCAACTCCGAAGCTCTGTGTGCACAGCAATAACACTATCAATACGCTAGAACATTTCACCAAACCCGAAATATGTCCTGTCCTCGTCCTTGCCGTGAGCATAGTCCACACGCAATGTCCCAAACGGCGTCTTCACCCTCACACCAAATCCGTAGTCGTCGTGATAATTGCTCCAATCCATCGTGGTGTCAGAGTTCCCAACGTCGTAGAAGGCCACTATGCTGAACATTGAGCTAACAGGTACTCTCAGCTCGAAATTCCCAAGATACATGTTGCTTCCCTCGAACGAACGCGAACTGTAGCCCCTAAGCGTGTTCATGCCTCCCAGTGAGTAGCGGGCAAACGCCGGCAGTTCGTCCTGCGTCGCTGAACCTATCCTCAATCGGGCCGCAAACAGTAACGGGTTGTCCTCAGTCCATGACCCGTCAGTGTCAAATATTCCGGTTAATGCCTTGTTCAGGGACGCGTAAAATCTCGCCTGCATCCAGTACTTGAGATAACTATATTCGCCTCCCAAGACTTCTAACGCCTGCTCAAAATTCACGTCCCACACAAAACCGCTCGGGTACGGCTTGTAGGGGTCCCTCTTGTCCCACATGAATTGCAGTTCCACAGTCTGATTCGTCCCGTCCCACATCGTAATATCGTCAACGTAGCCGGGTATTGCGTTGTGCACGTCGCTGTAGTCGGTCTTCTCGTGGCGGAGGGTCAGGAACCAGCTCCAATCCTCATTACCGAACTTCTTGCCGATCCCCGCGTAGAACATTAAGCTCTTCTCGTCGAACTCAAACTGTCTCCGGCCTTGACGGTAATAATACCTGTCGTCGTAAGTCCTGTAGCGCACCCCAACACGCCAAGCGTAGGTCCGTGAGTCCATGTAGGGTGATGCGAACGTCAGCCAGTAACTAGCCTCGTCGCCCTCGTTGAACCCTATCTCGAAGTTGTAGCCGCGCCCGAACATGTTCGTGTCCCCGTAGGTCAGGCCGCCGGACATTCCGCTTTCCGTACCATAGGCCAAGTTCACACCGATTGAGGCAGTGCGCTTCTCCTTGACGGTGATGACCAGGTCCACTTTGTCGTCAGCTTCCGGGGGAACGTCAAACGCTACGTTCACGTCCTCAAAGTAGCCCAAGCCCTGAAGTTTTCCCAATTGGTGCCGGAAGTGTATAACGTTGAAGATGTCGCCCTCCTTGAGCTTGATTTCCCGGCGGATTACTTCGGTCTTGGTCTTGGTGTTGCCCTGAATGATTACTTCCCTCACTAACGGCTCCAGTATCACTACGGAGATGTTACCCCCCTGTATCTGAACGTCAGCAACTCGAACCATCACGTAGCCGTCCTTGTGGTACTTCTCCTGTATCCTGTCTAAGTCGTTGCGGAAAAAGTTGCGGTTGAACACCGTACCTTCCTGCGAGAAAACTTCATGCATTAACTGTTCCCGGGTGTATATCGTGTTGCCCGTGAAAGTTATGCTCTCGATTACTGGGTTTTCCTGCACTCGGAACATTACGGAAGCTCCTCCGCCCTCGGGGTTAATGTCAACGTCAACGTAGGAGAAGAACCCCTGATTGTAGATCTGCTCAATATCGGCCTGTATCTGGTCGCGGCTTAAGATACTTCCGGGCTTGGTCGATACAACGTTCAAGATGTATTCTTCGGCTATCTTGACGCGCCCGACAACTCCTACTGAAGTTACCTGAGGGGGCATGAAGGTTTCAGCGCATAAGGCTTGCGAGGCCTGAAGGGTTATCATTATCAGCAACAACAAAATTTTTCGGTTCATGTCTGCGTCTCCTGTCTAATGTATCTTAATCACTGTCTTATCGTTCTTCAAGGCTCGGCGGCCCGTCTGAATCAGCGAATATATTTCGTCTTCGGCTACCGTCTTGGGAGGTTTTGGGGGTGTGGCGGCAGGTTTTGGTGCCTGAGGCTTGGGAGGGGGTGCGGGTTGCCTCCGGCGTGGTTGACGCTTGGGTTCGGGGGTTGGGTCGGGGATTACTGCTTGAGGTTCTGAGGCCCTGACTTCGGGAACTTGGGGCAATGGTTCGGGAGCTTGTGGTACGCTCTCACGGGACAAAGGCGACACCCACACGGCAATAACGCTCAGTGAGAGTGTGAGTACCTGTGCGGCCTTCAGGAATATCGGTGAGGAGCGTCGGGCATGGGGCGATACGCGGGACCAGACTTCGTGCGTGAGGTCCTCAATGTCGGCTCTGGCACATTCTGCGTCCATTAGGGCGGTCTCGAGTGAACCGGAACTGTAGGACTTCTTGAGGCGTTCAAGCCAGCGGATTATTGCGGCTATCTTGCAGTCTATCTGCATGTCAAGCACCCTCCAGGCCAAGCCACGTCCTAAGTCGGCTGATTGCGCTGCGTCTCAGTCGGTACACACTGCTAACGTCTATGCTCTTCTCTGCGGCTACGTCCTTAGGCTTCTTGCCCTCAAAGAATATTGCGTTGACCACTTCGGCCTCTTTGCCCTCCAAACGTGAGACAGCTTCCGATGCGTTCAACCAATCGTCGTCAGTGTCGTCGGTGTCGTAAACGTCAAGCCATTCGTCAGGGACAGCTATTGGGGCTTTGAGTTCACTGCGCTCCATCAGGTTAATCATTGCTCCGTGTATCTTGTGGTAGGCGAATGTAGAGAACTTCAGGCCTCGTGAGGGGTCAAACGCATCTACGGACTTAATCAGGGCTAACATTCCTTCTTGAACTATGTCCTGTTTCTGTTCGGGAGTGTTCACGAAAATCTTTGACGCTATCCAGAACACTAACGGACGGTAGGAGATTATCAGTTCTTCACGGGCCTCAACGTCCCCGGAAGTGCATAACTCCCACAACTCACCCTCAGAGCTTGACCGCATGACCATCACCCCACACAGGCAAATCTTCCCCTGCTTTCCCTGCCCGAACGTGTAAATCATCATTCTCAAACACCAAACACGGCCGGCCATAACGCATCTCTATTCCCGACATCGCACAGTTACTTACGTCCATGTTCCAGACCTTGTGCGCGTTCAGACCAAGAAATACCGCGTATATCGCCCGCATTATCCCCCCGTGTGAGACCACAACAACCCGTGAATACCCGCTCTCAAGGATAATTTTCACGGCACGTTCCAACCTCGCAGAGAGCACCGGCCAAGTTTCAGCCTCAGGGGGCGGGTTGAAGAACGGATCGGCCCTCCAGCGGGTGTATTGCGTGTGCTGTTTCGCGTCCAAGTCGGGAATTGATTCACCCTCCCACACACCAAAATCTATCTCCCTCAGTTCAGGCAGAACTATCGGCTTGAGTTCATGTGCACCGGCTATGGCCTCAGCCGTGTAGACCGCCCGAGATAACGGACTGGTATAGACTGCCTCAAGCGGCCATGACGACAACCTCCGCGCTAAGGCTCCTGCTTGGGTACGGCCCTCCTCAGTCAGCGGTACGTCCGTCTTGCCCTGAAAACGTGCGGCTCCGTTCCACTCTGTACGGCCATGTCGCGCCAAAATTATTCGCATATTCTCCGGCAATTTCTAGGCCTCCTTCGGTATTAATTTCTGCTGGTTTTGCGCAATTATAGCATGTAGCCTTTTACGTTGTGCTATCATTACTCACAAAAATTTTCTGGAGATTTAGTGTATCTTATGGATTATCATTTTTCACCCGAAGAGTTCTTCGCCTTCTCTCTCAGGGACATTTATTCTCGGCAAGGCTACTCCCTCTTCAGGATGAGCAGGTTCGAAGAGTACGACTTCTACGCTGGGGCTAAGGACTTCCTTACCTCTAAGCACGTCTTGACCTT
>JAFPZI010000029.1 GCA_017417365.1 Synergistaceae bacterium | reverse complement strand
TGCCCGCGAAACTCACCCTCACTCAGGGAGAAATCATCCGCGTAAATGAAGTCATGCCCGGTGTTGTACGGAGGGTCAATGTAGATCATCTTCACCCGCCTCATGTACGACTTCTGCAAAACCTTCAACGCCTCCAAGTTATCCCCCTCAATGTAGAGGTTCTCAGTCTCAGAGAAATTCACGCTCTCCTCAACGCACGGCCTCAATACCTTATCCACAGGCCGACCTGCCTCCTTCACTGCCTCACTCTTTCCGGGCCACGTGAATCCGTAATATTCCCTGCCGTCATTCATCGTCTGTTTCTCCTCACTGGATTTTTCCCACAATTATACTAACCGTAAAAACATAGGGGGAATTTTGCCGCCTCTTTGCTATAATGACTCACAATTCAACTTTTCCCAATACTTAGCAAAATATTTCAGGAAGGAAGTGCAGTAATTTGTTCTTCAGGAAATACGGGGATATTATCGTGGGTATCTTCTACTCCGCCTTAGGCGCAGCAGTAATTTACCTAGCTCAGCAGCTCCCCAAATCCAGAGTAATGAAAATCGGCCCCGACTTCATGCCCATGGTCATCGGCACGCTGATTCTCGTCCTCGCACTAATGCTCCTCTTCAGCTCAATCAAGAACTTCAAGGCCAACGCAGCAAAAGCCGAAGCCATGCCCGCAGACACTTCGGACTACAAGCGCGTACTAGCCTCGCTGGTCTTGGTCGTAATCTACGTGAACATCCTCGCTCCCGTCGGGTTCATCCTCTCGACTCTGGGCTATCTGTTCCTGCAGATTTTCGTCCTCTCACCAAACGACAGACGCTCGCCCAAGAATCTTCTGACCTACGCAATTATTGATGTGGTGTTCGTGTTCGTAGTGTTCTTCCTGTTCAGGTACGGCTTCAAGATCGTGCTGCCGTCAGGAATTTTCTCGCTATAGGAGGAGGTTGACATTATGGGAGCTTTATCACAGTTAGGAGCCGCCGCCCTCAGGGTGTGTGAACCGACATCATTACTCCTCATGATTGCCGGAGTCGCTGTCGGAATAATCTTCGGGTCAATCCCCGGACTCAGTGCGTCAATGGCCGTTGCCCTGTTCCTGCCCCTCACGTTCAGCATGAGTTCGTCGCTCGGAATGAACGTGCTCGTCGCGGTGTATATCGGCGGAATTTCGGGAGGACTAATCTCGGCAATCCTGCTCAACATGCCCGGCACAGCGTCATCAATCGCAACGACGTTCGACGGCTACCCTATGGCCCAGAAGGGAGAAGCTATGCGCGCGCTCGGCGTGGGTATAGTGTTCTCGTTCTTGGGGTCAATATTCTCGTTCGTTATCCTGACGTTCTTTGCCCCGTGGCTGGCTGACGTTGCGCTGAAATTCTCGTTCCCCGACAACTTCGGAATATGCTTCTTCGCGCTGACGATGGTAGCAATTCTCTCGTCCGGAAACATGGTCAAGGGACTCTTGGCCGGAATGCTCGGACTCGTGTTTGCGCTCGTGGGACTCGCACCTATTGACGGGACAGCGAGATTTACGTTCGGCATACCCGAAATGCGCGGAGGGTTCAACACTCTGACGACGTTAATCGGAATCTTCGCGGTTGCAGATATCCTCGTTAGCGCTGAGACAATCGGAGCAGGGATTAAGACTATTCCCGTCAAGAAGGTCAAGGGCTTCGGATTCAGCATTGCGGAGCTGTTCAAGTGGACACCGGGCGCGATACGTGCGGCACTCATCGGTACGGGAATCGGAATCCTTCCCGGAATCGGCGGGTCAACGTCGGGAATGCTCGCCTACGTTACGGCCAAGAACATGAGTTCACACCCCGAGACTTACGGTCAGGGAGACCCGGAAGGAATCGTTGCCACAGAATGCGCGAACAACGCCACAATAGGAGGAGCGTTGATACCGTTGCTGGTGCTGGGGATTCCCGGCGACGGAGTTACGGCGATGATGCTCGGCGGATTCCTGATTCACGGACTGAGTGCGGGGCCATTGCTCTTCGTCAAGAACGCTGACGTTGTCTATGGGATATTCGCTGCGTGCATGATTTGTGCGTTGATAATGCTGATTGTTGAGTGGACGTGCATTAAGGCATTCGTTCAGGTTCTGAAGGTGCCGAAGCATATTCTTCTGCCGTTGATTCTCGTGCTCTGTGCTGTCGGAGCTTACGCCACGAACAACAGAATCTTTGACGTACAGTCCATAGTGGTCTTCGGTGTAATCGGTTACCTGTACCACAAGTTCAAGCTGCCTACGACGCCGTTTGTTCTGTGCTTCCTGATTGGGCGGATGACTGAGGAATATTTACGCAGGGGCCTTCAGAGGTTCAAGACTTTCGGAGCGTTCTTCAACCGGCCGATATTCTGCGTGTTCTTCGGGATTGCAGTTGCGGTAATTCTGTGGTCAGTGTACAAGGAGTTCAAGGCCTCACGCGCGGCCAAGACCCAGCACGAGATTATTCAGGAGCCTACCCCGATAAACATCGACATTGAGAATCCTGACAAGTAACCATGAAGCATAAAGTCAAGCTGACCGTCATAGCCAAGAAGCTCTACCCAGAACTTCAGGCCGAGTACTGTGCAGACCCTCAGTCTGGGGAATGTCCGTGCTACAACGTCGGGGATGAGTTCGAGTTTTTGCGGGATGATGAACATGACCACTTCTGGCACATGGGAATCAACACCCTAACGAAGACGGCGGCGGACCCCGAAAGTGTTGCAGGCGGGCCCAAGATTCCCCATTGTTCGGAGGCATGGGACGCGTTTTCGAGGTATATCTACACGGGGCTTCAGGGAGGCTCAATCATGAGGGGCTGGATGAAGGATGAGAACACTATGATAACGTGCTGCTCTGACGGAACGAGGCCGGTAATCTTCAAGGTTGAGCGGATAGACTACGAGTAACACCCCGACTTTACAGGGGAGAAATTTTACAGTTAAGGAGCTGTAGCAGTAATGAAGAAAGTATTATTAGCCTTAGCAGTAGTGTTAGCAATTGTGTCGTGTGCGTTTGCGGACTGGAAGCCCACGACGACGGTATCAATCATAGTTCCTGCTGGTGCTGGCGGAAACACAGACCTCAGCGCGAGGGTGTTCGCACAGTACGCGAAGGAACTGACTGGCTGCGACTTTATCGTGGTGAACGCCAACGGAGCTGCCGGGTCAATCGCTGCGGACCAGGTGCGGAGTGCTGCTCCCGATGGTCATACGTTCCTGTACGGGCACAACTTGGTGAACGTCGCCAACGTTGCGGGCATAACTGATTACAACTACACAGCGTTCACGCTTGGGCCTACGTTTGCGAAGGACCCTGCCCAGCAGTTCTACGTGAACCCCAATAAGTACAAGAACCTTCAGGAGTTCATTGACGCGGCCAAGAAAGCCCCCGGTGAGCTAGTGGCCTGCACGGAAGTCGGAGCGTACACGTACTACGAGATACTGAAGTTCCAGGAGCTGGCGGGGATTCAGCTTGACCTAGTGGACTACGGATCGAACTCGGATAAGATAGTCGGGATGCTTTCTGGGCAGGTCGACATGATGCCCGGTGCGTATATCAACTGCAAGGACTATTTGGAGTCTGGGCAGTTCATCGCTCTCGGTGTTCCCAGCGCAGAGAGATATGAGCTCATCAAGGACATTCCCACGTTCAAGGAGCAGGGGATTGACTTAGTGTATCCGGATTGCGACTTCTCGTTCTACTTCCCGAAGGGCACGCCAGCGGAGATTATCACGTGGTATGAGAATCTTGTACAGGAGATGCACAAGAAGCCTGAGTGCGTCGAGGCAATTCGCAAGGTAGAGATGATGCCGTACTATTTGAGCGCGGCGGACAGTGAGAAACATGACGCGGAGTATTTTGCGGTGTTCAAGTCAATTGCGGACACGTTAGCGCAGTAAGAGCAGTAAGAATAATCATCGTCCCTCCTGTGTAAGCTGCAGGGGGGATTTCTTGTAGGAAGCCATGAGAGAAAAATTTATCGCAGTGATTCACCGTGAAGAGGAGTTGTACGTTGCGGAATGCCCCGAAATCGGTTCTGTGAGTCAGGGCAGGACAATAGATGAGGCACTCGCAAATCTTCGGGAGGCTACGGAGCTGTACATTGAGGAGACAGGGTGTGTACCTCAAGACAGGGCGTTAATCACGACGATTGATGTGGCTGTAAATGCCTGACTTGCGATAAATTTACGTCAGGCCGGGATAAGACCTGACGAGTTTTTGAGGAATGTATAGAGGTGATTAATCATGAACACTTACGGAACGACACCAACAGTAACCAGCATGAAAGTTATTCCCGTTGCGGGCTATGACTCAATGCTAATGACACTCTCTGGAGCCCACGCACCCTACTTCACGAGAAACATCGTGCTTCTTGAGGACAGTGCAGGCCATCAGGGAATCGGAGAAATTCACGGAGGCGACTACACTTGTGAGGCTTTGAGGGCGTGTGAAGGTCTCGTTGTTGGTCAGCCAGTCGGGAAATACAGAAGCATTCTCGACAGCATCCACAAGCACACCAAGCGCGCAAAAGAGGACGACGGCGAAGGCATTCAGACACTGGACATCTCGAAGCTGAAATTCGTCGTCAAAGCAGAATGGGCCATCGAGTGCGCACTACTTGACCTTCTCGGACAAGCATTGGGCCTCCAAATGTGCGACCTTCTCGGGGACGGAAAACAGCGCGACAAAGTCGAAACACTCGGCTACCTGTTCTACGTCAGCGACAAGGCAAAAGCCCCTGCCCTGCCCTACCTCGACGAGTCCGCCAGCTCCGACGCATGGTTCAGGATGAGGCGCGGAGAAATGCTC
>JAFPZI010000028.1 GCA_017417365.1 Synergistaceae bacterium | reverse complement strand
TAGGAACCCAATACTTTATCTACAAGATGCTTAAGGAGGCCGGAGTCAGTAAGTTAGTCAGGATAATTTTTGCGGCTTGGGCGTTATTCTGGATAGTCATCAGCTCTGTTGCAGGGGTTGATTACAACCTCGCTGAGTATGACATTCTGCCCGGCCGACTCACCGAAATTCTCAGGGCATTAGCCATCACTTGGGCAATAATAACTGTCTTGGGCTTCTTCGCATTTCTGGCAGTGTGGGGGCTCTCACGCTTCAGGAAGTTCACACGCAGTAAGGTCATTCTTGCCGTGCTCTTGACCATTGCCGGGACTCTGTACTGCATGTTTGAGGCCTATTACGTTACCCCGCGTTACGTTGAGATCCACACTCCAAAGCTCCCCGAAGGACTCGGCAGGCTCAGAATCGTTCAGGTCAGCGACGCACACATCGGTGGATTGTCGACTCACTGGCACTTTGAGCGGGTCATGAGGATTGTTGACGAGGCAGGCCCGGACATTCTCGCGCTCACTGGAGACATAATCGACGGCAGGATGGAGTACAGACAGCGAGAACTTGCAATGCTCACGGACTCGGCCAAGAAAGCTAAGTACGGAGCTTTTGCCGTAAACGGGAATCACGAATACTATTGGCTACTTGACGAGGACGTGGAAGGAATAATCAGGGACTGCGGATTCACGTTGCTCATCAACGAACGCGCGGAGTGTGCAGGAATAACGATAATCAGTCTCGACGACGACAAACGGGGCTGGCTCAAACCCTACCTGAAGCCAGAGGACTCCGAACGCTTTGTGTTGGTCCTAAAGCACAGGCCGGGCCTTCCGTTCGACGCTTCGGGAAAATTCGACCTCCAATTGTCAGGCCACACTCACGGCGGACAGTTCTGGCCTCTCGGGTACTTCAAGAGCATGGCCGCCGACAGTACTCAGGGACTCTCACGCAAGGCCGGAGGGTATGTCTACGTCAGCAACGGTTCAGGGTTCAATGGCGCGATGATGAGGCTGTTCGTTCCGCCGGAAGTTACGGTGATTGACCTCGTCCGTGAAGAATAATGCTCACTCTTGTACCAACACCTATAGGCAACCTTGAGGATATTACGCTGCGGGCATTGAGGGTACTGCGTGAAGCCGATGTTATTGCCTGCGAGGACACGAGGACTTCGGGAATATTGCTGAGGCATTACGGAATCGACCGGCCCCTAACGTCCTTTCACCTCCACAACGAGAACGACAAGTTACCCGCCCTTCTTGACCGCCTCAGAAGGGGTGAGAACGTTGCGGTAATCTCTGACGCAGGGACTCCGGGGTTGTCCGACCCTGGATGGATTCTCCTGAAGAGGGCACTTGATGAGGGGCTTGACGTGGACGTTCTGCCGGGGGCTAACGCTGTTGTTCCTGCGGTGCTCTTGTCGGGGTTGAGTTCTCAAGCTTTCGTGTTCTGCGGGTTCCCTCCCGAAAAGCCTTCAGAGAGGGACAAGATGATAAAGTCTTTGGCTGACTCACCCTTCACGTTGTGCCTCTACTTGTCGCCTCACAAAGCCGCAAAGCAGATTTCTGACTTCCTCCAGCTTCTCGGGGACAGGAACGCCGCATTAGTCCGCGAAATCAGCAAAGTTTTTCAGGAGTCGATAAGGGGGACTCTGAGTGAGATTCTCGGGAGGGTCAATGATGGCGTGAAGGGAGAATTGGTGCTGGTCATTGATGGGTGCCGTGAGGGGGTGAATGACTCGTGGAGGGCCGAAGCTGAGGAAAGATTCAGGAACGGTGAGAGCGTCAGGGACATCGTGAACTCGCTTGCGGAAAAATACGGTGTCGCAAAAAATATGGCCAAAAGATTCGTTCTTGGCTTGTGAGAGTGTAAAATATACAGCAAGTAAAAATTCAGGAGGATTTTAACGATTTTGGAACAAGAGAAGATTTATTCTGTCGACGTTGGGGAGTCCCAGCTGGTATTCAGGACAGGGAAGTTGGCAAAGCAGGCTAATGGTGCTGTGTTGGCATCGCATGGAGGAACGTTTGTGTTGAGCACAGCCTGTATGACGGATGAGGCAAGGACAGGTATCGATTTCTTTCCGCTGGTTGTAGATTACGAGGAAAAATATTATGCAGCAGGGAAAATTCCGGGAGGCTTTATCAAGCGTGAGGGCAAACCCGCAGAATCGGCAATCTTAGGCTCAAGAGTAACGGACAGGTCAATACGTTCACTATTCTCGGACGACATGCGCAACGAAGTCCACGTGGTCAACACCGTCTTAGCTATGGACCAAGTGTACCCGCCCAACATTCTCGGCATCAACGGAGCGAGCGCAGCACTGGCAATCTCTGGAATCCCTTGGGGCGGTCCCGTCGGTGCGGTGAGAATTGGGCTCGTAGGCGGAAAACTCATCGTCAACCCCACAGACAAGCAAATGTTAAGCTCAATGCTCAACCTGATTGTTGCCGGCCATGACGACGGAATCACTATGGTTGAGTCCGGCTCCTACGAGGTCTCCGAAGAAATCTTGATTGACGCTCTCCAGTTAGCTCACTCGGAAATCCGCAAGATTATTGCCGTCATCAACACAATGAAGGCCGAAGTCGGAAAGCCCTTGCTTGAGATCCCCCTTCCCGAGAGCGTCCCCGAGATTGATGAATGGGTGCGTGAGAACTTAGACGCAAAGATTGACGCAGCAGTCAGAATCCACGAGAAGAAGCCCCGCGAGAAAGCCATCAACGAGGCCAAAACCCAAGCCGCAGAACACTTCGCAGACCTCCTCAAGGAAGACCCCGACAAAGCAGACTACATCAAGTTATACATAGACAGCCGCGTCAAGGACATAATGCGCGGAATAATCATCAACGAACACATCAGAGTCGACGGCCGCAAAATGGACCAGATCCGCCCGATTACCTGCGAGACGGATATTTTGCCCAGAGTTCACGGCTCCGCGCTCTTCACTAGGGGTGAGACCCAATCACTAGCGATTACTACTTTGGGAATGATCGGCGAGGACGACCAGATTCAGGACGGTATCAAGCTCAACGAACCCGCAAAACGTTTCATGCTGCACTACAACTTCCCGCCCTTCTCAGTCGGTGAAGTCAGGCCAATGCGAGGCCCAGGACGGCGCGAAATCGGACACGGTGCCCTCGCTGAACGTGCACTCCTCCCGGTAATCCCAACAGAAGAGGAGTTCCCGTACGTTATCCGCGTTGTGTCTGACATTCTGGAGTCCAACGGCTCGAGCTCACAGGCCTCAATCTGCGGTGGAAGCCTCTCAATGATGAACGCAGGAGTCCCTATCCGCTGCCACGTTGCAGGAATCGCTATGGGCCTCATCAAGGAAGGCGACAAGGTACAGATTCTCACGGACATTCAGGGCCTCGAGGACCACTACGGAGATATGGACTTCAAGGTAGCCGGCACGAGGGCTGGAGTTACGGCGTTGCAGATGGATAACAAAGCCGGAGGGATTACGCGCGAGATTCTCGAACAGGCATTAGGGCAGGCCAAGAAGGCAAGGCTTCAGATTCTGGAGAAGATGGAGGCTGCTATACCCGTCCCGAATCAGGTCTCACAGAACGCACCGCGAATAATTTCGTTCGAGATTGACCCCGACAAGATCCGCGAAGTAATCGGTTCAGGCGGTAAGACAGTCAGGAGCATAACCCAGAGGACCGGCGTAAAGATGAACATTGAGGACAACGGACTAATCTCGATTTCCGGCCCGACTATGGCACAGGTTGAGGACGCCCGCGCTATAGTCATGTCGCTGACCCACGAACTTGCTGCCGGTGAAGTCTACTTGGGGACGGTAACGAGGTTAATCAACTTCGGCGCATTCATCGAGTGCCTGCCGGGCAAAGAAGGCTTGCTGCACATCTCGGAAGTCTCGACTCACAGGCTCCCGCACATTGAGGACGCGTTCAAGCCCGGAGACAGGGTGTTAGTGATGGTGAAGGAAATCGACGATCAGGGGCGCGTGAACTTGACGAGGCGTCGTGTCTTGGCCAACGAGGAGAAGATTCGTGCGGCAGGACTCGCTTATGCCCTCCCCGACGAACGAGAGCGCGACAACCTGATAGCGACTCTGTCTTCTCGTGAGAGGGGTTACGGAACGTTCTCAATGCGGGACAGGGTGGACTCCGGGTACTTATCTCGGGGTTACTCGTCGAACAGGTCAAGCCGCAATGATTTCGACTTCGGGCGTGGGAATTACGACCGTAGCAGCCGCCGTAACGACAGACGGAGGGACTTCTAGTGGGTGCTGTGCCTGAGGAAATTACCGTAAAGATTTGGCGTGAAGCTAACACCATAGAGATTCCACAATACGCGACCCCCGGGAGTGCAGGAGTTGACCTGTGCTCGATGAAGTACTGTATCATCAAGCCCGGTGAACTCACCCTGATTCCTACAGGGATAAGGCTAGCGATTCCCGAAGGCTACGAGGGTCAGATCAGGCCAAGAAGCGGCCTCGCCCTCAACCAGAGAATAATCATCCCCAATGCTCCCGGAACGATTGACTCCGACTACAGGGGCGAAATTATGGTGATGCTCCTGAACATGGGCACAGAACCCTTCTCGTTGTCATTCGGCGACAGGATTGCTCAGTTGGTGTTTGTGCCTGTTGCTCGGGCAAAGTTTGAACCAGTGAAGGAACTCGACCAGACCAAGCGCGGTTATGGTGGGTTTGGCAGTACAGGAATACGTTAGGAGGTTTTACCACAATGAAGAAAGTTTTAGCGTTAGTGTTGCTCTTGACGGCTGTGTGCGTGCCGTCGTTCGGAGCCGTGCCGGACAAGGACATAGTGATTCTCTACACTAATGATGTCCATTGCGGGGTCGACCAGAATATCGGCTATGCTGGGCTTGAGTTCTACAAGCACGAGATGATGAAGCAGACTCCGTACGTTACTCTTGTTGACGCGGGCGACTGGGCGCAAGGAGAAACGATAGGGGCAATTGCTCAGGGCCGCTATATCTTCGAGATAATGAACGCGATGAATTATGACTTGGCCGTGCCGGGAAATCATGAGTTCGATTACGGCTGGAGCCAGTTCGAGAATTTCGCCAAGAACCTCAAGTGCGGATTCATTTCCTGCAACCTTAGGGATCTTAGGACTGGTGAATTATTGTTCAAGCCCTACAGGATTTTCACGTACGGTGCGGTGAAAGTTGCGTTTGTCGGTGTCTGCACCCCTGAGTCAATCACCAAGTCAACTCCCTCAACATTCATGGACGAGTCCGGGAAATTCATTTATGGCTTTGACGGAGAGGAAGCCGGAAAGAAGCTGATAGCCTCGATTCAGAAGGCCGCAGACGATGCGAGGGCAGAAGGTGCTGATTACGTAATCGTTGTGGGGCACTTGGGCGAGTACGAGGACATCACGGTAGTTGAGTGGAGTGCTCCGTTCTTGGCCGAGAGGACGCGGGGAATCGACGCATTCATCGACGGACATTCACACGAGGTTACTCCGGGCCTTCACTTCAAGAACGCTGACGGCAAGGACGTAGTAGTTACCCAGTCAGGAACGAAGCTGCACAACATCGGCAAGGTAACCATCACGACAGACGGTCAGGTCAAGACGGAACTTGTTGCTTCAGTTGAGGGCAGGGACGCGAAGATTACGGCCCTAATCAGCGACATCAAGGCACGTTTTGAGGGCACATTACGCCAGCACCTGAGCTACACGAGCTTTGACCTCCGCGCAATGGACGACAAGGGGGACTGGATTATCCGTAATGGCGAGACGGGGTTATGCAACTTGGCCGCAGATTCAATGCTTCACTCAGCACTTGGGACCAAGACCGGCAAGGCGGATATTGGTATGTTCAACGCCGGAGGGATCCGCAAGAACATTAAGCCCGGAGAAATTACGTTCAACGACGCGCTGTCAGTGATGCCGTTCAACAACACAGTATGCATTATCGAGGTAAGCGGGCAGTCTATTCTTGATGAGCTGGAAATGGGAGCTCGTTTGCTTCCTGCCAACAGCGGCGGGCTTCTACACGTTGCGGGAATGAGCTACACTGTGGACACGAGGATTCCGCATAGCGTGAAGACTGACGAGAACGGATTCTTTGCCGGAGTTGAGGGAGAACGCAGAGTGAAGGACGTGAAGGTGACCGGAGAGCCTATTGACCCTGAGAAGCTGTATAAAGTAGTGTCAATCAGCTATGTGCTCATGGCCAAAGGGGACGGGCATATGTTCGCCGGAGCGAGGATGATTGAGCCTGATTACGCTGTGGCCAGTGATGCATTGGCGGGGTACATCAAGACTTTCGGGAGATTGCCGGAGCGTTACGCCCAGCCAGAGGGAAGATTGACAGTGATTAAGTAGGGATTCACGAAGCCCCCCTTGCTGAAGAGTGAGGGGGATTTTTCTTGCGCTCCTGTAGTAAACTTTTATTCATTACTGTATAATATTTGACAAGTAATTTACTTCACGTATAATACCCCCAATAATTTTTCACGGAGAGATTTATGAATCATGAAGAAAGTATTTATTGACGGTTACGCCGGGACGACTGGTCTGAAGATTTATGAGCGTCTGAGTTCCCGCAGAGATATTGAGCTGCTCACCCTCACCGAAGAGACCCGCAAGGACCTGAACGCCCGCCGTGATGCCCTGAACAGTGCGGATATAGCCTTCTTGTGTCTGCCAGACGATGCGGCACGTGAGTCAGTGAGTCTTGTGGAGAATCCTGACACGGCGATAATCGACACGTCGACTGCTCACAGGGTAGCTCCTGAATGGGTGTATGGTCTGCCGGAACTTCACGGGCAGCGTGAGAAGATTGCGGCCTCGAAGCGGATAGCTAATCCCGGGTGCCACGCTACCGGGTTCATTGTGCTGGTGGCTCCGTTGGTTGAGGCTGGGATATTGGGGTGTGAGTGTGAGTTGTCGTGTTTCTCGCTGACCGGGTATTCAGGTGGCGGAAAGAAGATGATTGCTCAGTATGAGGCAGAAGGGCGTGATGTTCTGCTGGATGCTCCGAGACAGTACGGGCTTAGTCAGAAACACAAGCACCTTCCCGAGATGGCGGAGGTCTGCGGGCTGAAGAATGCTCCTGTGTTCTGTCCTGTAGTTGCGCCGTATTATGCTGGTATGGAGGTTACGGTTGCGCTTCACGGTGTGGGAGTTGAGGTACTTCGGGAATGCTACAGGGGGTATTACGCACAGGGCTTGGTGAAGTTCACGGAGGGCGATACGTTCAGCGAGGGAGGGTTTATCTCAGCTGGGGCGTTTGCTGGGCGCGATGACCTGGAGATTTCGGTTTACGGCAATGATGAACGTGTGTTGCTGGTATCTAGGTTCGACAACTTGGGCAAGGGTGCATCAGGAGCAGCGATTCAGAACATGAATATCTTGCTTGGGGTTGAGGAGACGACAGGGCTGAAGGTTTAGCATATTTTCCCACGAAAAAAGGGGGTGGGTGGGC
>JAFPZI010000027.1 GCA_017417365.1 Synergistaceae bacterium | reverse complement strand
TTCATCGATGGTCGTCAATGCATCATCATCATATTCGCGCGTCTTACTGTCTCCAGACTGAAACCGTTACGTTCCTGCATATGAATCCCTCCCTGAGTGTGTGGACAGAATTATACTGCATGAGGGTGTGGAAAACCCCCGCCTCGCACGAGGGGAGACGGGGGGAAGTTCACTGCATCACGCGGACGCAGAAGTGTATTGCGTTTGTGGGTGGACTACAGCCTAGCGGATGTACATGTAGACTTCAGTCTTATCAGACGTGAAGATACTGGCATCCTTTGAACTGTTAGTGGAATACAGTCCTACAGACTTTGCACGCCCGGCTAATTTGCCCGCTACGACAGAATCAACAGGAGAATACTTGACGAACCACGTCCCTGGGTTGTTATTGCCCACAAGTTCATAGCCCGGTGCGTTCTCGGAGTTGAGGTACCTCGCTACATCCTTGCTTGTTACAGTGCCAGTGCTTCCCAAGCTAAAGCCGCTGGCCTCTGCTGTGTCAAGATGGTCCGCATACCACGCCAACGCCGCAGTCTTCCAGTTCCTAAGGTTGCTCACAATGTTGCTAGCCTTCGCCGAACTCACTGCCTCAGTGCTCGACAGCATCATCATTGCCGACAACACGCCGATCACCACGATAACAATCAACAGTTCCACAAGCGTGAAACCCCTGCGCTTAATACTACGATTATTCTTCATTGCATTTTCCTCCTTAATGTTTTAACAAGTACTGCCATTCCGATTAACCTTTGGGCGCAAGTCTCCTAACTCTATACACAAACCCCCTTTATTTCCCGCTCCCCACATTATATTACGTAAATTACGTAAGGGGGGGGGGTATTATTACCTATTTTTGCTATATATCGATAACAGAGGCCAAGACTAAACACTTCTTGACTCCGATTATCTTCCCTAATTATCGGCTACGACAGCTGCACTATTGATGACGTTATCGGCGCAAATATCGATACCGCTATTACCGCGATTATCGCACCTACAAACACTATCATCATCGGCTCCAACAACGATACCGTAGCCTTCACCTGCTCGTCGAGTTCCTGATCGTACCACGTCGCAACCCGTTCCAGCATGGTGTCCAAATGGCCGGTCTCCTCACCGATCCTCATCATCTGCGACACAAGTATTGGGAATATCCCCGCCTGCTTGGCCGCGTCCCCTAGCGAGACCCCGCGAACTACACTCTTGCGGAGCTCTATATAGCCGTCCTTGACCGCCTCATTTCCGGCTGTCCCTTCGGCCATCTCTATGCTCCTGACTATCGGCACTCCCGCAGAAGTCAGCGCAGAAAGCGTACGACTTGAACGGGCCATCGAGGCCTTGAGCAGTAAGTCCTTCATCACGGGAATCTTCAGCTTTATCCTGTCCATTACCGGCTTCGTGTTCTTGTGCGTGGACAGGAAGTGCCACCCGAAAACTGCACCCAAAGCTATTGCCGCAACAACGTACCAGTATTCAGCGAACCAATCGCCCATCCCGAACATTATCACAGTTACCGACGGCAGCTCGATATTCAGCGTGGAGAATACTTCCTTGAACTTCGGTACCAGGAACATGAAGAAGAACACAAGAATCAGCACCGCAAACGTCATGACGAAGCCAGGATAGAACAACGCACTACGAATCTTGCTCCTGAGTGCCTCCTGTTTCTCCAGCAGCACCGCACCTTCCTCGAGGGCACGCGCCAACATTCCGCCTTCCTCTCCGGCCTCAACCAGAGACACTAGCAGCGGGCTGAACGCTTTATGCTGCTTCATAGCCATACTCAGAGGGGACCCCCTGTCAAGCCTGTTCTTGATGTCCAGCAAAATATTTCTGAACGTACGGTTCTTCTCCTGCTCGGCAACAAGGTTTATCGCGCTCGCAAGTCCGAGTCCGGCGTTCTCCATCGTCGCCATCTGCCGGAAAAACACCATAAGGCTCTTCGTCGGGACTTTTCCCCCGCTGAGGAGTGCACCTATATCGAGGTTGAGGAGGTCCTTCCATGAACTCCCGCCCTTCTTCTTGGCCGTACCTGAGAATCCCGTCTGTTCCGTGAGATTTATCACAATCATTCTGCGATTTCTGAGGGACTCTAAGGCTTTCTTCTGGTCATCTGCCTCTACCCAGCCCTCCATTATCTCGCCGTCCGAATTTCTTGCGCGGTACTTGAAGTTCATTGTCTGCCTCCTTTGTCAAAGCTGAATATACGTTCATTATAGAAAAATTCCAGCTAAATACAAGCTCTCATAAATGCGTGTCAATACCCACTAAAGCCCTGATGATAGCATCCTGTCTATTTCCGGCTGGTCGTATGCGTAATCTTTTGCCGTAGTCTTCGAGATTCTGCCCTCCTTGAAGAGCCTCGCTAAGTCTTGCTCCATTGTGTGCATTCCGTGAGTCATCCCCGTCATTAATGAATTGCGGATGCTGCTCGTTTTCCCCTCACGGATGCTGGCTCTTATCGCTGGGGTTGTGATTAAGATTTCGGTTGCGCAGACTCTGCCCTTCACGTTCGAGGTCGGGATTAATTGCTGTGAACATATCCCGAGCAACGTGTACGCTAACTGAAGGCGAATCTGGTTTTGCTGGTGTGGCGGAAAGACATCTACAATGCGTTCGATTGACTGTGAGGCGTCCTGTGTGTGCAGTGTTCCGAATACTAAGTGTCCTGTTTCTGCAGCGGTGATTGCTGCGCTGATGGTCTCGAGGTCCCGCATTTCTCCGATCATTATCACGTCCGGGTCCTGCCTCAAAACGTGGCGGATTCCTGAAGCGAAGTTCTCGGTATCACTGCCGACTTCCCGCTGGTGAATCACCGACATAGCCGGAGTGTGAACGTACTCTATTGGGTCCTCAATCGTAACTATGTGGCACTTGCGGTTGTTGTTGATCTCCCCGACGAGGGCCGCGAGCGTGGAACTTTTGCCGTGTCCTGTTGGGCCTGTTGCGAGGAATAAGCCTCTGTGCCGGGCGGACATAGTCTTTAGGACTGGAGGCAGGCCAAGTTCATCGAGGGAACGAATCACCGACGGTACAAGCCTGAACGTCAGGGACAACCCCCGCATCTCACGGTAAAGGCTTCCCCTGAATCGCTGTGTGGTGTAGGTGAACGCAAAATCGAGGTCTCCAGTTCGTGTGAACTTGTCGTGCTGTACTGGAGTGAGAATCTCAGTGATGAATTGTTCGAGGGACTCACGGGAGAATATTTGGGACTCACGGATATAGTTCAAATCCCCGTGAACCCGCAGGGCAGGATACGCCTCCGAGCTCAGGTGAATATCACTTGCGCCCGAACCAATCGCTAACTTGAATAATTCTTCTAGTGCCTGATTATTAAAGTCCTGCATAATTAATCCTCCCTCGACGTAGTTTTTCGATTCTGAGTCTTGAATAATTATTGTGATTGTGCATGCATTATATCATACTGTACTAGAAATGTAGGGTTAATTAGTAAGAGGCCATGATAGTAAGATATTTTACTATTACAGCCTCTTAGTAATCAGAGCGTGGATGTTAAGACTTCCTCAAGGGAGGTGTAGCCCATTAATGCCGCGTGGATGCCTGCTTTGCGCAAGGTTTTCATGCCGTTCTTCACAGCTGCCTCACGTAACTCTATGTCGTCAACTCCCTTGAGAATCATCTCGCGTAAAACCTCGTCGATGTACATAATCTCGTAGATTCCCCTGCGTCCCTTGTAGCCGTTCCTGCAGTTCTGGCAGCCCACAGAACGATACGCCGTACTTCCCGCAGGAATCCCGAGCTTCTCGCAAGTGTCGTCGTCAATCACGTATTCTTCCTTGCAGTGAGGACACAGGCAGCGCACGAGCCTCTGAGCAACGACACCGGAGAGTGAGGCCGAGAGCAGGAAGGGCTGAATCCCCATGTCGATGATTCTTGTTGCCGCGCTTGGTGCGTCGTTGGTGTGGAGGGTTGAGAGCACGAAATGTCCCGTCAGTGCCGAACGTATTGCGATTTGTGCGGTGTCAGTGTCTCTGATCTCTCCTATCATGATTTTGTCGGGGTCCTGCCTCAGAATCGAGCGTAATGCACTGTCGAACGTCAGGCCGGCCTTCTCGTTGACGTTCACTTGGTTAATGCCGGGAATGTAGAACTCCACAGGGTCCTCTACGGTGATTATGTTGATGTCGGGGTGGCTGATTCTTCGGAGCATTGAATAGAGCGTGGTAGATTTCCCTGAACCCGTCGGGCCGGTCGCGAGCATTATTCCCCAAGGCATGTTGCAGAACTTCTCGATATACATCATGTCCTCGTCGTCAAAGCCCAATTGCTCGAGCTCAACGAAAGAGTTATCGCGGTCAAGGATTCTCATGACGATTTTCTCACCGCTCATCGTTGGGAGTGAGGACACACGCAAATCTATGTGCCTGCCGTCAATGGTCGTGAGGATTCTGCCGTCCTGTGGCCTGCGCTTTTCGGCAATGTCCATGCCGCTCATGATCTTGATACGTGATACGACTGTCGGGTGAAGGCTTGCGGGGTACTCAAAGTGTATGTATAGTGCTCCGTCAACTCTGTAGCGGATTCGGCTCATCTGTTCGTAGGCTTCCACGTGAATATCTGAGGCTCCCTCGCGGACTGCCTGCTGAATCATGTCGTTCACGAGTTCGATTAGGGGAGCGTCGTCGGGTGCAGCTGCGGAAGTCGTTGCTGCTAAGGGTGTGTAAACGTCCCCTGTGGCTTCTGTGTCTGAGAGTGCGCTCTGAAGGTTTGTCGAGAAGTCGTAGATTCTATTGATGTTGCGGGTGATGTCGTCGGTTCCTGACGCAGCGATTCGGAGTTCGTGGCCGGTGAGCATCTTGATTTCGTCCTGAGCCGGGAGATCAAGGGGGTCGGACATTGCGACAAGTAGTGTGCCGTCGTCGTCAATGGTGAGGGGAATCAGCTTGAGGCGTTCTGCTACGTGTCTGGGAATGAGCTTGACGGCCTCGTCGTTTGCCTGGTAGCGGTCGAGGGAAATGAATTGCAGTTCGAGCTGTACGGCTAAAGTTTCTGCGACCTGAGTTGGGGTCATTGCGTTTAGGGACACGAGGATTTCGCCGAGGCGTTTATCGCTGGACTGCTGGATTCTGAGAGCGGCATCGAGCTGGTCTTGGCTGACGAGGTCATATTCTCTGAGGATCTCGCCGAATCGTTTGCGCTGGGTGAAGAATATATTCTGCAATTATGCTTCCTCCTTCATGTAATCACAATATCGATTTATAGGGCACGGTCTCACAGCCTGGCACCCCTGCGCCGGGTATAAGCATGACGTACTTTTTGTACCACAGCACCAGCAGCAGTATAGTTATAATCATCATTATCATTACGCGTAAGTGTTTCTCCCTGACCATTCGAGGCAGTGAAGCCAGCACTAATATATTTATGTACTCCGAATACATAATCATTCTCATGAACAGCGGAACTCTTATGAAGATATAGAACATCAGGCAAAGCACTGCATTACTCCTGAAGAACTCATGCCCCCCCCCCCCGTCCGCAATTCTACTTACTGAACTATTCCTGTTTGCATTCAGAGCATGAGTATAGAGCCTTCTTGCTCCACGAGCATACAAGCAGAACATTATTATCGGGCCTGAGAAGATACCTATCATATATTTGCGGGCATTCTCTTCTGCGGTAATGTCGAGGAAAATACTGTACTTTTCTGACATGAACGGCAGATAACTGAACGCAAAAGAGGCCAGAGGCTTGAAGAATATTACTGACCCTATGATAGAGAGAGCTATTGCTGATTTAAGAGTGCTGTGCTTGGCCAAGAACTCAGAATCCAAAGCATAATGCATAAAGGCTGCCGAGACAGCACAGACCAGCGCGGAATAATGAAATGTCGCAGCTATTATCAAGTACAGCATGAACCTCAAGTAGCGTCTGTCAATGACATCGCGGAGGCCTGCGAAGACTATAGAAGCCGCGATTATCTGGCGCATTGTGTTATAGGACTGCTGATAATACACAAGGTAGAATATCAGCATGGTGAACGGCACATAAGCGATTTTCCTGAACCTGTATGCCCCTATATAGATACATGATACGGTTATAAGCTGGTAGGAGAATAACGTATAATTAGGGTGCCCGAAGATTTTCATGATTACCCAGCACAATAACTTATAACCCGGCTCTTTGTCCGGCAGGCTGTCGAAGTAGTTCCAGAAATTTTGGACATGCAGAGCCTTCAAAGCATTAGGGTATGCGTAACCTCTGGTATCTGTCCCGATTGTTCTGGCCCTCAAGCCCCCCAAGATACACGGAATCATTATGCTTATTACTGACAGAAGAATTATTGTTCCCTTATTCCTTGAACGCTGCGCCAAGTAAGCAAAGAACAGCGAGGCCAAGTAACAGAATATATATATCAGCAAGTGAAATTCTCCTCCCGAAATTAATGCGTGGTTATGTTTCTGGTATTATATCCTGAAAATTCATCAGGGAGTGAAATATTATGGCTGTAATCAATGCACCAAGAGGGACTCGCGACATTCTGCCTGCGGAGTCGTGGAAGTGGGCATATATCGTAAAGACTGCCTCAGAAGTTATGAGGGACTTCGGGTTCAGGGAGATACATTTACCGGTGTTCGAGCACACGGAATTATTCTCTCGGGGAGTTGGTGAGACTACGGACATTGTGGAGAAGGAAATGTACACGTTCACGGACAGGGGAGGGCGGAGCATAACTCTCAGGCCGGAAGCTACTGCTGGGGTGATGCGCTGTGCCCTCGAGAACAATCTATGTGCGCAGGGGGCGAGTGCCAAGCTGTGGAACTGGGGGCCGATGTTCCGCCACGAGAGACCGCAGAAGGGACGTTACCGGCAGTTCTGCCAGATTGACGCTGAGTGTTTGGGGCTTGCTGGTCCGATGGCAGATGTTGAGGTTATAGCGTTGTCGCTCGAACTGTTCAGGAGGCTGGGGCTGAAGAATCTTGAGGTGGTGATTAACTCCGTAGGGTGCGAGAAGTGCAGGCCGGTATACCGTCAAAAGCTGGTGGAGTATTTCGACGCACACAGGGACTCATTGTGTGAGACGTGCCTAGACCGTCTTGGGCGTAACCCGTTGAGAATCCTCGACTGCAAGAAGGAGGGCTGCGGGGCAATCGCTGAGGGTGCACCAGACATATTCGACTCGTTGTGCGATGAGTGCCGTGAACACTTTGCGCAGGTCCGTGCGGGTCTTGAACGCTTGGTTTTCACGTACAGGCTGGACAAGAGATTAGTGCGGGGACTGGACTACTACACTAAGACTGCCTACGAGATTTTGTCTGGGGATTTGGGAGCGCAGAACGCCGTAGCCGGAGGAGGACGCTATGACAACTTGAGCAGTGCAATCGGGGGTGCTAAGGTTCCCGGTGTGGGTTTTGCGTGCGGGCTGGACCGTGTACTTCTGGTCATGGAGGAGCAGGGGTGTACGTTTGGTGAGGCTCCGGGGGTGAGCGTGTATGTTGCGGCACTCGATGAGGACTCGCGGGGGGCTGTGCAGGTCCTGACGTATGAGCTGAGGAAGGCGGGAATAAGTGCGGAGTGCGATACTGCGGGACGGAGCTTCAAGGCACAGGTGAAGGCGGCTGGTGCGTGCAGGTTTGCGTGTATCATCGGGCCAGAGGAGAGAGAGAGAAATTCCGCAGCCGTCAAGGACATGAAGGACGGTACTCAGGAGAATATTCCTCTCAGTGAGGCAGCAAAGTATATCCGCGAAAAACTGTAGGGCACAAAAATTCCCCCCTGACTCAAGAAATCCGGGGGGGAGTTCTGATTAACTTTCGGCGATGTGCTGATAGATACTGGAGGCGGACGGCACGCGGTCGGGGTCAATCTTGTAGGTCATCTTGTGGAAATCACTGATGCCCGCAAAGTACTTCATCTTCTCGTCAGAATAATCCTCGTACATTCTGAACTGCATTTGGTGAGGGAGCTGGCTCAATATTACGGGAACTTTGCTCCACTCATCAGCGAAAACTTCAGAGGCCATCTTGAAGAACATGTGGAAGACTCCGTAATATATGCAGTAATCGTAAGTCCTCCAGTACTCGAAGTGCAGGTCCCTCGTGAGCTCAAGAATTGGGTTGTGAGCGTCGGCAGTTATGAACCAGTTTGAGGCCACAACGGCAGTGTAATTCAGGCGCGAAACTGTCTTAGGGAAACGCCGGAGATTTTCCGCGAAGTTCCCCAAGCGGAAGACAAACAACGGCAGGTGCATTATGCCTTCAGACTTCCGGCCCGTACAGAACACAGTCGAATCTATCCATGTCCCGCCGTGCTCAATGAGAAGCTGAAGCCTGACAAGATTACTATATTTTGTATTATCAATAATTCCTTGTTCGTGTTTGCGGTTGATATAGTCGGGAAGGGTTATGTAGTCGGAAAGATTATCTTTGTCGAGAGTGATAATTTCCTTGTCCGGG
>JAFPZI010000005.1 GCA_017417365.1 Synergistaceae bacterium | reverse complement strand
TTTTGTTCTTATCGTACTTGTCTGAGGGCATTTTCTGGTTACCTTTGTTACCTTGACTCTATGATTTTGTCGATTAACCCGTACTTCAATGCCTCGTCAGCAGTCATGTAATTATCCCTGTCAGTGTCCCTTGCAACAGTTTCGTAATCCTGTCCTGTATGGGAGGCTAATATACGGTTCATACGTTCTTTAGTCTTGATTATGTTCTTGGCCTGAATCTCAATGTCGCTTGCCTGACCTCTTGCCCCTCCCAAAGGCTGATGAATCATAATTTCGGCGTTGGGGAGTGCCAAACGTTTACCCTTAGCCCCTCCGGCAAGAAGAATAGCTCCCATGCTCGCGGCCAGTCCCACGCAGATTGTCGAGACTTTTGGCCGGATGTACTGCATTGTGTCATAGATCGCCAGTCCAGCAGTAACGCTCCCGCCCGGGCTGTTGATGTATAGGTTAATGTCCTTGTCAGGGTCCTCGCTCTCAAGGAAGAGCAATTGTGCAACGATGGAATTAGCTACGTCGTCGACAATTTCGGAGCCGAGAAAAATTATCCTGTCCTTAAGCAGACGGCTATAGATGTCATAACTTCTTTCACCCCTGCCGGTCTGCTCGATAACGTAAGGAATGTAATACGCCATTAATTATTCTCCTGAGGCTGTGATAACTCTTTGACCTCTTTGACGTTCATATGGGAGATTATTGCGTCGGCGATTTTCCCCCAGCGGATTTCGTCCACGAGGCGGTCTAACTGCGCCCTGTTCTCGTAGAAGTATTTGGCCAAGAAACCTTTGCTGACGTTGAGCTGTTTTGCCCTGCGCTCAAATTCTGCGTCGAGGTCCTCCTGTTCCACGTGAACGTCAAACTTCTTAGCGGCCGCGTCCATGACTAGTACGTTCTTGACGGATGAGGCTGCCCTGTCGCGTAATAACTTCTCGTAGCCTGTTTTGCCCTCTTCTGTGTCGAGCGCGTAGGCTTCGGTGAGGTTCACGTCGTTCTTCTTGGCCCAGTCCTCGTCGTCATGTCGGAGTGCGTGTGCCTGACGCTCTATGAGGTTGTCGGGGACTTCAACTGTGGACTTGCTCACGATTAGGTCAACTGCTCTGCTCTGGAGGGCGGATGCTGAGTCCTCCGCTACCTGCTTCACCAAGTCGTCATGAAGGCGGGCCCTGAACGCTGCTTCGTCCTTAATCTCTGTGTCCTCGCCGAAAACGTTCTTGTAGAACTCCTCGTTGAGCTCAGGCAGAACGTATTCTGAGACCTCCTCAACCTTCATCTTGTAGCGCACGTGTTTTCCCGCTAATGTCCTGTCGGAGTGGCCTTCCTCAACGTCAAACACTGCTTCAGCTTCTTCACCCTTCGACTTGCCGATAAGTGCCTCGCGGACCTGAACGCGTATTGTCTCGTCGGCAAGGTTGATTTTCTCGTGGGTGGTGTCGGGTTTGGGCTGGTCCTGAGTCTCTGTGCCGTCGTCGTTGAGGGTCCGAATTGCCAGCTCAATATCTACAACGTCTCCGTCCTGAACGGGGCGGTCTGCGGGTTTGATGTCTGCGAGCTGGATTCTGATGCGTTTGGCGAGTTTGTCGACTGCCTCATCATTGACTTCACTGACTACCTTTTCGATCTCCATGCCGTCAATTTCGGGGAGGGTAACTTCTGGGCGGACCTCAAAGACTAATTCGCCGGTTACTGGTTTGCCTTCCTCAATCTTAGAGTCGAGCTTGAACTCTGGGGTGTCGAGGAGGTCAAGTTCATAGTCGTCGACGATCTGCTTAATCTGGTCGGGCATGATTTTGTCGAGGGCTTCATTGTAGATTGCGTCGCGGCCAAACCTCATTTCGAGCACGGAACGCTTGACGTGGCCCTTGCGGAAGCCGGGGATGTTGACCTGCTGAGATAATTCGGAGAGAGCTGTGTTGAGTGCTTTGGTGAATTCGCTGGCTTCGATTTCGAGTTTGATGCGGACAATATTTTTTTCCTGCCCCAGCAATTCTGTTCTCATTGTTAATTCAGGACTCCTTTGCATACATTACAAATTGCCCTGAACGTTTAACAGGGCATGAATGAGGAAATTCTACCATAAATCGGCGTGAAAGTGTGAAGGATGGTTTGAGTCGCGGGGTGAGTGTGTGAGTGGTAGAGGACGTTGCTTGGTGCGTGATGGTGTGATGATGTTACGGTGTTGGGTATGACGTTGAGGTGTGGACACACGAGGCTTGGGGGCGTGAGGGTATGACGTTTGGGGTGTGAGACACACGAGGCTCGGGACGATGCGGGATGCTATGACGTTACGGTGTGTGGAGTCCTAGAGGCCCGAAAGTGCAAAACCTAGAAGGCTCTGTGTATAATTGTCCCAAAATATTATGAGAGAAGGCTGAATTATGGCGGGCAAATTCGAGTTCTTAAGAGACAAATTCCCGGAAATCGCTGAAGACGGAGAGAAAGCAGAAAACTACCTCTACACCGACAACGCAGCGTGCATGCTCTACATCTCGCGCGTGTTCGACAACTTCGTGAAGGAATTGTGCAAGGCCAACAACATCGACCTAAAGTCTGACGGTCAGGACAGAACTTTAGCCGACCTCATCGACGAATTAGCGCGCAGAAGAATCGTTTGGGGCAGAAGATTAGGCCTCATGCACAAGATTAGAATCTTTCGCAACAAAAACGCCCACAATGAGGACACCTCACAGAACGACAATATCCAGCTCCTGAAACAAGTACGTTCACTATGTTTGTGGCTCGCCAGAAATCAGACCAAAGATGGCCAGTCAAGAATCTCAATCATCGACATCATGAGCAGCTTCAAGAGAAATCCCGTCTTGGCCAGGAACAAATACGAGGGCAGAACTCTCACCCTCACCGGCGGAAAAGTCCTCAAAGTAGCTCAGACAGGCAGCACGTTTTGTGTGTCTCTTGTGTCATCACCAGCAGATAACACCGTCTACAGAGTCGACTGCGTTTTCCCCTCAAGCATGGAACCCCAGCTCCGAACCATCAAGCCCGGACAATTCTTCACAGCGACCGGCACATGGAGAGGCCGTAACCTCATGGACTGCGTGTGGGACTCAGGCAGGCCCCAGAAGACCAAACCTTCGAGACGTTGGACTTGGCGGGACAGGGCAGAACTAATCTATATCATAATCTTCATAATCATAGCGGTAATTTTCCTCATTGAGCGGCTGAAAGGCTAGTAAATCAATTATGCTACACAGAAAACTCACAGCTACACTATAATTACTCACACAAGAATTTCACAGGAGGACTAATTCATGAGCAAGATAGATGTTCCGTATAAGATTTACCTTGACGAGAAAGACATTCCCACAGCGTGGTACAACGTCAGAGCCGACATGAAGACCAAACCCGCTCCCCTGATTCACCCCGGCACGCTGGAGCCCCTGAAGTTCGAGGACATGCAGCCGATTTTCTGCGACGAACTAATTCGCCAGGAACTCGACAACGACACCGCCTACATTCCGATTCCTGAAGAGATCCTCAACTTCTACAAGATGTACCGGCCTTCACCGTTGGTCCACGCGGTATTTCTTGAGGAAGTTCTGGACACTCCCGCGCATATCTTCTACAAGTTCGAGGGCAACAATACTTCAGGTTCCCACAAGCTGAACAGTGCAATAGCTCAGGCCTATTACGCGAAGAAGCAGGGCCTCAAGGGTGTAACAACCGAGACCGGTGCAGGCCAATGGGGTACGGCACTTGCGATGGCGTGTTCGTTCTTCAGGTTAGGGTGCAAGGTCTACATGGTCAAAGTCTCCTATGAGCAGAAGCCCTTCAGGCGCGAGGTTATGAGGACATATGGAGCTGAAGTTACGCCTTCCCCGTCGATGGACACGAACATTGGCCGCAAGATCAACGCCGATCACCCTGGCACTACGGGTTCACTCGGGTGCGCAATCAGTGAGGCTGTGGAGGTCGCAACGTCTACGGAAGGTTACCGTTACGTTCTCGGGAGCGTGCTTAATCAGGTATTGCTGCACCAGTCAGTGATAGGCCTCGAGACTAAGGCAGCCTGCGACAAGTACGGCATAAGGCCCGACGTGATAATCGGCTGTGCTGGAGGCGGGTCGAACTTGGGCGGGCTAATCTCTCCGTTCATGGGCGAAAAGCTCCGTGGAGAGGCAGATTACGAGATTATTGCTGTGGAACCTGCGAGCTGTCCGAGTTTCACGCGCGGGAAATTCGCATACGATTTCTGCGACACTGGGAAAGTCTGCCCTATGGCCAAGATGTACACGTTGGGGCACGACTTCATACCGAGTGCTAACCATGCGGGAGGATTGCGCTATCACGGGATGAGCAGCATACTATCACAGCTGTATCATGACGGGCTTATGGAGGCACGTTCTGTTGAGCAGACGAGCGTGTTCGAGGCGGCGGAACAGTTCGCGCGTGTTGAAGGGATATTGCCGGCACCCGAGAGTGCTCACGCGATACGTACGGCGATTGATGAGGCGTTGAAGTGCAGGGAGACCGGCGAAGAGAAGACGATAATCTTCGGGCTGACCGGGACGGGGTATTTCGACATGGTCGCGTACGAGAAGTACAATGACGGAGTTATGACGGACTATATACCGACTGACGAGGATTTGGCGAAGGGCTTTGCGGGGATTCCTAATGTGAATCTATAGTTATTCTGGATGATAAAGCAGGTTGGGCTATGATAAAATTACGACCTAACCTGCTTTTATTTCTTGACAAGGAGTAATAAACTTATGGATCAGATATTCAGCATCACCAGCTTCACAGTTAATCAGCTCATAGAGAAAATAGACACTGGAGAACTTGGCCTTCCAGAACTTCAGAGGCCGTTTGTCTGGAAGGACGCTCAGGTACGCGATCTATTGGATTCTATGCTGCTTGGCTATCCTGTAGGCTACTTGATGTTATGGAGCTGTCCAGAATTTAGCAAGAAGAAAACAATAGGCACTGACTTGAAAAGTTATGAAGCCCCTAAGGAAGTGATTATTGACGGACAGCAAAGACTAACTTCTTTATATGCCGTCATCAAGGGAAATAAAGTTGTCGATGCGAAGAACAAAGAACGCGAGATTATAATCTCATTCTGTCCGCTGATGAATAAGTTCGAAGTCGGCAATGCAGCAAGCAGGCAGAGCCCAGAGTGGATATACAATATAAGCGAATTGTTCTCAAAGACTCATTCTTCAAGGTTCGTGAATCAATTTACAGATACACTCACGAAATCCAGAGAGAGAAATAATGAAATTTTGACAGAAGAAGAACGTGTAACTATTTCAGAGCGTATAGAAGCCTTATTCAGCCTTAAGCAGTATACTTTTCCGCGGTGTTTCAGCTCAAATCCCACGCAGACGAAGAAGCAGTAGCACAAATTTTTGTACGTATAAATTCGCAAGGAGTAAAGCTCACAGAGGACAGCTTTGTATTGACTCTGTTATCCGTGCATTGGGAGGAAGGCCGAAGAGAAATCGAGAAGTTCTGTCAAGAATCGTTATCACCCTCACAGTATGGTGCTACTTCGTATAACAGTATGGGGATAAAAATTAGTCCTAAAGATATTATCCGTACGGTCATGTTTTACGCTTTCAACAGAGCCAGGATGGACCATGGCTATAAGCTGCTGAGAGGTACTGATTTCGAGCGTAATGGAGTTATCAGCAGAGAGATTATGGAGAAGAATTTTGCTGTCTTGAAATCCAACCTGCCCGACGTCATGAACGTAAATAACCTTCACGAGTTCTTCAATGCAATTATGAAGGCTGGTTATCTTTCTGACTCAATGATTCCTGCGAAGAGTTCGGTGTTCTATACATATGCAATGTATCTGATCGCAAAGTATAGATTCAATGCTCCTAACGACATAAATAAAAATCTGACAGAGCTATGGTTCTTCCATGCAGTACTTATTTCCAGATATTGGCGTAATGAATCCACTGCTGAGGCTCTTATCAACGCTATAAAAAATTTCACTAATTTCGAGGAATATAAACAATATATCCTTGATAGGATAAACCAGAGTTTGACAGATTACTATTTCAACGTAACTATTACCGGCTCCGAAGGTTTAGCCGCTTCAGGACAGGGCAATAATACGTGGTATGCTTACGTTGCCTCGCTGAACATTCTCGGGACAAAGATACTCTTCTCACGCAGCAGCCTTCCAGTCTCAACTCTCTTCATGCCCGGCTCTGACGGTACCCGCAAATCCCTCGAGAAGCACCACCTTTTCCCTAAAGCATATCTCAAGGCTCAAGGCTGCACCGACACACAGATTAACCAGATGGCAAACTACGCATACATCGAGTGGAACAATAACATGAAGATTCTCAACGAGGCACCTTCTGTATATTATCCTATTGTGTGTAACGGCATGACCTACACGGAAATTTTGCGTATGGAGGAAGAGAACGCGCTCCCTCACGGCTGGGAGAACATGACCTACGATGAATTTCTCCTGCAGAGGCGTAAACTTATGGCGGCAATCATCAGGAGAGCCTTTGAGGTCCTGAAGGCCAACGTGCAGTCGTGAGGCGAGAGGCAATACGGGTGAGGGTGGGTTAATGCAGGGGAAATACTCATGTACTCGTTCGGCTAGAGTTATTATGTGTTGCCGAAAGTTCCTTAATGTCCAGGAAAAGGAGAAAAACTATATGACGCAATCAGTGCATGAAAAATTTGTCCATGAAGATACAGTGAAGACTATTATCGCTGAGTTTTTTAGCCGTCATGGCTGGATAGTCAGTATCAATCTTGGCCACAATAAAGGGGTAGACTTCGAAGCCCGAAAAGATGACTCATGCTGGAGGATTGAGGCAAAAAGTTCTTATGCTCTCAAAAAAGGTACTCTGCTGCCCCGTGAAGCCTCCAAGACAAACTATTTCCTCAATGCCTTGAGCGAAATATTACAGCGCATGGATGACCCCAATGTTCATTATGCTATAGCTTTCCCCAAGATAAACAAGTATGAAGAGCTGTGGGCACAACTCCCCTCAGAAGCAAAGAAGCGGACACAAATTCATATGATTTTAGTGAGTGATAGCGAGCCCCGCAAAATCGAATTTCACCCGTTCTTCGAGACAATACTAGATTATGACAGCAATAGCTTTCCTCCTCCATTCGACAAACTCCAACAGTGCTCCTAACCTGCACTATCACTCCCTTCACGAAATGCTAATTTACAATTCTAGGACAATAACGTAAAATTTTCTCACTTTAGCGTGTTAAAGCGTTAAAGAATTTTCCTCACAGGAGATGTTTCTCAATGATGAAAAAGTTATTACTGTTGGCCGTTGTCATTCTGGCCGCGTGTTCGTGCGCTTACGCAGAGTCAGACTCCGAGTACGTCAGGGCTAAAGGCGTGCTCGTTGTGGGCATAACCGACTTCAAGCCCATGGACTACAAGAACGAGAACGGTGAATGGATCGGCTTTGACGCAGATTTGGCCCGTGCATTCGCTGAGAGCATCGGCGTAAAAGTTGAGTTCCAGGAAATCGAGTGGAACAACAAAATCCTTGAGCTTGACGGCAAAAATATTGACTGCGTGTGGAACGGTATGACCCTCACACCTGAAGTCAAGTCCGCTATGCAGTGTTCAGCTCCTTACTGCAACAACGCCCAAATTGTCGTCGTCCCGGTCGTCAAGAAGGCCCAGTATTCCAGCCTCGAGGGAATCCAGTCCTTACGCTTTGCGGTCGAACACGGCAGCGCGGGCAACGAACAGGCCACAAAATACGGCTTCAAGGTCGTGGAAGTTCAGGATCAGGCCTCCGCACTAATGGAGGTAGCTTCAGGGACAGCAGATGCCGCGATAATCGACTCACTTATGGCCGCCGCTATGGTCGGTCCCGGAACTGGCTACGAGGCCCTGACCTACACTGTTGCCCTCAACGCAGAAGAGTACGGCGTTGGGTTCCGCAAAGGGTCGGACTTGGCCTACATGCTCAATGCGTTCCTTGAGGCAGGTTACGACGACGGAAGCATCATGAAAATCGCCGAGAAGTATGGCGTTCAGGCAGCACTCATCACGAAATAATTGATGGACACATTTCTTCAGCAGCTCCCGGTAGTCGTTAACGCTCTGAACTCAGGATTTGTGCAGACCCTCAAACTGTTTTCAGTAACACTGCTGGGAGCCTTCCCGCTCGGACTGATTATAGCCTTCGGTTCGCTCTCAAAGATTAAGGCCATAAGCCTGACTACAACGTTCATAATCTGGATAATTCGCGGCACCCCGTTAATGATTCAGCTATTGATTGTGTACTACTTTCCGGGCCTTGTCCTGCATAGTCCGATTTGGGGCGGAGGAGAGCAGGGGAGATTTCTTGCGGCCTCGATAGCGTTCATAATCAACTATGCTTGCTACTTCTCGGAGATATACCGTGGCGGAATCCTGAGCGTACCAGTCGGACAGAATGAGGCCGGCCTAGTTCTCGGCATGACGAAGAAGCAGATATTCTTCAACGTTACACTACTCCAGATGATAAAGCGAATAGTTCCGCCAATCTCGAACGAAATTATTACGCTCGTCAAGGACACGGCATTAGCGAGAATAATAGCATTGCAGGAAGTTATTTGGGCGGGTCAGGCGTTCATGAAGGGGTCTCACGGAATCTCGGGTGCGATATGGCCGCTGTTCTTCACGGCGTTCTACTACCTAATCTTCAACGGAATAGTTACAGTACTTCTCGGGCGGCTTGAACGGAAGCTGGACTACTTCAGGTAAGGAGGAATAATCATGCCAATTCTTGAAGTCAAGGACTTGCGCAAGACGTTCGGGAGAATAGAGGTCCTCAAGGGAATAGATTTCTCGCTTGAGCACGGTGAAGCACTCTCGGTTATCGGGTCATCAGGGAGCGGAAAGACGACACTTCTTCGTTGCCTGAACTTCTTAGAGCGTCCCGACTCGGGGAGCATTGCAGTGAAGGGAGAAGTGCTGCTTGACTGTGCTGACCCGTCAACATTGAGGGAGTCGCAGATTCGGCGGAAGAGGCTGCATTTCGGGTTAGTGTTCCAGCAGTTCAATCTGTTTCCGCAGTATACGGCACTGGATAACGTAATGCTTGCTCCGAGACTTTTGGCTAAGGAGAATAACACTTGGGACACGGTGAGGCACAAAGTTCACGATGAGGCTGTAGAACTGTTCAGGCAAATCGGGCTGTCGGACAGGATGAATAACTACCCACACCAGCTCTCAGGGGGGCAGCAGCAACGAGTCGCAATCGCCAGAGCGTTAATCATGCACCCGGATATACTATGCTTTGACGAGCCTACGAGCGCGTTGGACCCGGAATTGACGGGAGAAGTCCTGAGGGTGATTCGGGGTTTGTCGGAACAGGATACCACGATGATTATCGTAACTCACGAGATGGAGTTTGCTCGAGATGTTGCGGATAAAGTAATCTTCATGGACGGCGGGAGGATCTGTGAACAGGGGGACCCGCGAGAAGTTTTCTCCAACCCTAAAGAGGAGAGGACAAAGCAATTCCTATCACGTTACAGCCATAGTTAGCGGTCAGGGGGCTTGAGGGATTCAGGCTCCCATTTTTTGTGGGTTATTGGGCCGTGAGGAAGGTAAGCATCTGCTGAAATTTCGCTGGTGTCTGGTTGCGCTGAAGAGCTTTCTTGCACAGGTAGCAGCACGTATCTGCGTTGTAGTCCTCAACACCTGAGCGCATGCCGTTCTGTGAAAGAATTGTATCAATAACTTCGGCTAAGGCTTCCGGCGAAAAACGGTCGGGGATGAACCTAGCACAAACCTTGCAATAGGGGTTGTTCATGTCTTTGCCGGGCATGGTATTTCTGCTGCCAAACAACTTCATTAATATCACCTCACGAAGTACTATAACTGTAACGCAAAGGAAGTTCAAGCCCGTTAGCTTCAAGAACTTCACGATTTATGAACAGGTCCGGCAGTTCACCTTCACACGCCACAGCCCCATCACTCAGAATTATTGCTCTAGTGCACACGTCCAACGCCATATCCAGATCATGAGTCGCCAGAATGATTGTCTTGCTGGTCTCACGCAAAAAGTTAATCACCCTCCGGCGCGCTCTCGGGTCCAGCCCCGCAGAAGGTTCATCGAGTGCCAAGACTTCAGGTTCACCCGCAAGAACCCCAGCGAACGACACCATACGCTTTTCACCCCCAGAGAGTTTGTGCGGAGGGCGTTCGGCCAAGTGTGCTATTCCCAGAGAGGCGAGAATCTTACGGGCACGTTCCCGCGCTTCATTGACGCTCATTCCTCCGGCAACTAGTGAGAATGTTGCGTCCTCGAGAACTGTGGGCATGAGTAATTCATCGTCGGAGTCCTGGAACGTCAGGCCGATATTTTTGCGCAGTGCCTCCTGTGAAGCATCACCCTTGAACGTGATCCGCCCCTCCTGAACGTCAATAGCTCCGGCAAGGTGCAGCAGTAACGTAGATTTCCCCGAACCGTTAGCACCAGCAAGAGCAATCTTCTCACCCTCACAAACAGAGAACGTTACGCCCCGAAGTGCCTCGTGTCCGTCGGGGTAACTGTACCTCACCCCCCAAATCTCAAGCAACCACAATCACCCCCAACACTCATCACGCCTCCCCAAAGTGCCCGTGTCCATAGTGGCAGCTATTCACCCAAACTTCACGCAACCTCATTCACTCCCAACACACATCACACTTCCCCAAAATTGCCCGTGTCCGTCGGGGCAGCCATACCCCCAAACTTCACGCAACAACAATCACCGCCAAATACACACCCATTCCCGCAAGCACACACCAATCACTCACACCAAACTTCCCGCCCTCACCCTGACGGAACCCCCCAAACCCTCCCCGACTCTCAACAGCCAACATCATACGTTCCGACTTTGCCGAAGCCTTCAGCAGCGTACCCCCCAAAACATACGCAAACACCTTCAGCTTCATCATGCCCTTCACGTTCGGAGCACGGAGCTTCACAGAGATTAATGCAGTCTGTAGGCTCTCACGAAGAATGAATATCCCCCGCACAGTCAGAATCAGCAGCACCCTGAGCTTTTCCGGCAGAGGCAGCGAATACACAGCTCCCGCACCCAACGGAACAACCAGCCCGGCAAACACCACATATATCATGTCCACGCGCCACGCCGTTATCAGTCCCATAATCAGCCCCTCGCTCATTACCGGCCAAGTCAGACCCATCGTGATTATCATGACGAGGTCCAAGCAAATTAATCGAACATGTTCTATTTTTCGTCTCAAGATTAACACGGCAGGAAGCGGCATGCACAAGACCAAACCAGCAATCGACTCCGCACACGTTACCAGCAGGGCATAAATCACCGACGAGATCACGAGGACTTCAGGAGAGATTTTGCGGGTTGTCCCGGAGGCAGGAGCGGAAAATTCCAGAGTGTACGCGTCCCGGGTCATGACAGAAATTCGGGTGCCGACCTCTTCAGCCAGCTAACCATGAACACCGTAACAGCTCCCTCAATTATCGCTAAAGGTATGTGGGCAATGATTAGGACTTTTGCGGCGTTCAAGAAATTCGGGTCAGTCATCGCCAGACTCACACCGGCTAGTCCCGCAGCGAGAATTACCGCCAAACTTCCGGCCAAGAACGACAACACAGCACCTCTCTTGCTCTCACGGACCGCACGACCGAACACCAGATACACGCTCAGTGCCGAGAAGCCCATAATGAACGTGTTCACCCCAAGAACGACCAGCCCCCCGAAGTGGAACAGCACAGCCTGAAGCGTCAACGCCACGAGTACCGCAGGAAATACCCCCCAACCCAGAATCAGCCCCATCGGAGCGAGGAGCGTCAAGTGTGTGGAACTTGGCCCAATCCTGATGTTCACAAGTGAGGCCAAGAAGAACGCTGAAGAGATTAACGCCGTCCTAACGATTTTTGCGGAGTCCGTGTGCTTGAGTCCAACAGCAACTCCCGCAGAAGTTCCCGCCCAGCCGGCCAGCAATACGCCCCCCGACAAAATCCCCTCGCTAATGTGCATGTTTTGACCTCCGCAGAATTAGTGCTAGGTTGAAGATTACGCTTACCCCCAGCAATGCCCGAATGAGTAAGTCCATCCCTTGAGGCAGTAAGGAGTCCTGAGTCTGACTCTGAGTCCTGCCGTCTAGGAAGTCCTGAGTGATGGTCAAATCTGCCGTGCATTGATGCCCTTCCTCGTCTCGGACAATCACCCGCCAATCCCCAGAGCAGTCGGGAACGAACGCAAAACGTCCCTCTTCATCGGTGCGTCCAGACTGCACAGCAAATTTCTCGTCCTTTGGGGAGAACACACGGGCTTCACGGCAGCTCATCTTTTCGCCGGTCGAGTAGAAGAACTCAAGAGGGATTGCGCGTAATTCCGACTGCCTGTAGCCGACTCCGTGAGCAAAGCATTCACCCGCCCACAGAGCCAGCACAAGCACTAACACTAACCGCCTCATTTCACCTCGAACAGCAGAAACGCCCTCAACGTCAGAGAGTCATAATCTCCCTCAACTCCCGGCAGATCTCCCTGAAATGCCCTGATTCCCCACAGGCCAGGTGCCGTAATCTTGATGTGGGCTTCACCGTTCTCGGCTTCGGTGTAGTAGGCGTAAGTGTTCTCGTACTCGGTAACGAAACCGTCATACGTTGCCCAAACAGGCCCGGTGTATGGCTGGCCGTTCAGGAGAATCTTGACGCGGAAATACTCACCGACTCGCGCACTTGCAGGGTTAGTTAGCGGGATAATCTCCAGAGGGTGCCCGACTGCCTGCGAAAATTTCGTGTCGTCTGGTGAGGTGTTGAACAGGGCCTTAGCGTACTTGTCGTTCTTAGTTGCTCGGAGGACCTTCAAGCCCTGAGCCTCGAGATCTTTGCGTGCTCCTGACTTCCCGCCCTCGTTCGTTACGCACCAAGTCTCACCGTCCTTAATCGCAGCAAGAATGACTGAGCCGGACAAATCGTGAGGGGTAACCGTGAAATCTATGCACAGTTCCGGGTCATTGGCGGCAAGTTCGGACTCTATGAGCTTCCCTCCCTCAATAATGCCTGCCTTGACGCGGGAGAGCACTTCGACTTCTTCGGGCACTATGAACTTGTGGGAGGACTGCACCGTAACGTGAAAGGGTTCACCGGCCTTGAGTTCTCTGCTCTTGGCCCTGATTGTGAGTTCGTGTGAGAATGCAGGAGCATTCAGCACCAGCAATAATACGAGCGCGGTAATACGTCTCATGAGAAAAATTCCTCCTGTAATATTTAGGATAGGAGGAATAATAACACTTTTGCGCGAAAAAATGTTACGCGTGAATTACGCACTCAGCCCAGAACTTCGCGGCGTTGTCCGTGCCCATTGAGTCCCGCGCCCTGAGGAGACGTGAGTCTATTTCCCTCCGTGTGGTCTCGTCATCAAGATACCGGCCAAGTTCCGACACAATCCGCTCGGGATTTGCTGCCTCACACAGAAGCTCAGGGTACACGGCTTTATCCGTGAGCATGTTCGGAATTGATATGTTCTTGACGCGCACAAGACGCTTAAGGATTGCGTAAGTTATCGGCTTCATGTTGTAGATTACGACCATATACCGCCCCAACAGCATTGCCTCAACCGCAACTGTTCCCGACACCCCAGCAACAGCTCGAGCACCCAGCATGAGTTCACGCCCCTCACCCTCCCAGAGACCGAACCCCGAATCCCTCACGCGTTCACGCAGAACGTCAGCGACCTCACCAGTGAGTCCCGGAGCTACGGAGAACACCGGCACATAACCTTTGGCCTTGAGGATTCCGGCAGTGCCCAAAAGAGCGTCAAGGTGATAGTGAATGTCGTAGCGTCGGCTTCCGGGCATCAGGGCAATAACATTCTCACACCCCCTGAACTTTTTCGTGAAGGCCTCAGAGAGTCTCACTCCCTCGAGTTCATGCACCAAAGGGTGTGCCGTCCATAGGGATTTCACCCCGCGCTCAAGCAAGAACTTATGCTCGAACGAGAACAACGGCAGGCAGAAATCATAATCCCTCCTGAGGTTCTTTACCCTTCCTGCCCTCCAAGCCCACACCGTAGGAGGAATAAGCGAGATGATTTTCCCAGAGTACCCGGCCTTCCTGAGTGAGTGTGCAAGCATCAGGTGAAAGTCAGGGCTGTCTATCAGCACAACAGAGTCCGGCTTGGCGTTGAGAATCTCGCGGGTAATGGCCTTCTTGAGGCGGAAAATTCTCGGCAGGGCTGGAATAACTTCAACAATTCCCATCAGCTTCAACTCTTCGTAGCTCCATTTGGCCAGACCTCCGGCAGCCTCTCCTTCCGGGCCGAACATCCCCCAAACGTGAGAGTCTGGAGAGGCCTTCAGAACTTCACGGATGAATGCAGAAGCGTAAATATCCCCGCTGACTTCCCCGCATGACACAAATATATTCATGGCCTCGAGTATTCTCCAGTGTCAAGAAGTCCGCACATTCCCGCAGCCGTGAGAGTTGAAGCTATTGTGCCGCTGCAGGTCGTTACTGTGTCCGCCATGTCCAGAAGGGGATATATTGCCAGAACAACACCGATTGAGCTCAACGGGCAGCCGATATGCTCAAACAGTGCGGAGAGGGCTATAACCGGTGCCCATGTGGTGCCGGGAGCTATGATGATTATCATCGTTCCGAGAGTGGCGGGCTGAAGCCATGAGAGATTGACACCGTACATGTTCGCGGCAGTGAGGGTGATTACTGCTAGTGAGAGGCAGAAGGCGTTCTTGTTAAGCGAGGCTCCCACAGGCACCGCAAAGACGTTCCCCACAAAGTAGGACATTAAGGAGAGCTCATTCTCTAACGCTTCCCCTGTACCAGAATCACCGACAACAAATTTCTTGCGCATTACTTATCCCCCAAACTGCAATGTCATACTTTTCCGCGAGCACAAAGAATTTCTCCGGCTCAAGAATAAGCGTCTTCCCGGCCTCAACAGCTAAACACGTCAAACCCGAACCCCTCATGTTCTCGAGGGTCTGAGGCCCAACAGTCGGCAGGTCGTACCTCATGTCTTGCCCAGACTTCATCATCTTCACGACCACTCCGCGTCTGGCGAGGGTCCCGGCTCGCTGAATCATCTTGTCCGTTCCCTCCATAGCCTCAACAGCCACGACAGCTCCCCCCGCAACGCACACCCCTTGACCGAACGAACACGGCAGAATCACACTCAGCACCTCACGCCCATATTCGGCATCACGGGACTCTTGCTCCGTCGGTGAACGAGCGGACAACTTCCCCTCACCGGCTATGAACTCCGGGAGAATCTGCCAGTAAGGAATCACCGTTAATCCCTCATCCTCGAGGGCCTTGACGATTGAGCCTAATAATGAGTGGTCATCTCGCAGGGAGTTCTTGAGGACTCTTCTGCTCAGAGGGTCGAACAGTAACGGCAGTAACAGGGTCAGTGAGAAGATTATCCGCTTTGGGATTCTTCCCGCCATTATCACCCTGTCCGCTCCGAAGGCTTTCACTTCCCTAACGCCCCGTCCAAGATTGGGAATCCTCATGTGCACTAGTCGTGAGGCGTAAGGCTTGAGGGTTTCAGGGTCATCACGCAGGGCAATCACGAGAGTTGACGGCTGAAGTTCCGAGAGCTTCCGGGCAATCTCCACAGGCAGAATCCCCTGACCCGCAATGAGTGCGATGCTCAAATCTTGTCCACCCTCCATGCAAAGAAGAACGCTACAACCATGAACACTATGTTTGGCCCCCAGCCTGCTATGACTGCGGGAATGTTGCCGGATTCACCAAGAGCACGGCACAAGGACATCACGACGTAATACGCGAACACCAGCACCACGCTTATTCCGAAGCCCACGCCGCCTCCCGAACGCCCCCGCCTCGACGCTCCGAACCCGGCACCCAGCACCGCCATAATCACGCAAGCCCAAGGCACTGCCAGCTTCAGGTGGAACAACACCCACAGTTCTGAAAGGTTAGTGCCGATCCCCTCGCCCTCACGGATATATGCCCACAGCTCGTGCGCGCTCATGTCTGCGGGACGGCGGGTACTTCTCTGCAATTGTTCAGGTGAGAGCTTGATTGCCAGCCTCTGACGCTCAAACCTCAGAAACAAGCTCACTTCTCCCTCGCTGTTGATGTCGTAGATTCTTCCGTCCTCTATCCACCATTGGGAGTTCTGCCACACTCCCCGACGGGCATTAAGTGTCGAGATTATCCGGCCGTCGTCGAACTCATGCAAGATTATTCCGCTGAGTCTTCCCTTGTTCGCGTCAAGTTCGTCAATGTATAGCACCCTCTTGAGCTGGCCCCCGCTCTCCTCACGCAAGAACACCTTTTGTTGAATCACGCTCGTTTGATTCTTGAGTATCTCATACTTCATGAGCTTATCCGCAGCTATTGACCCCATAGGAACAATGGTCTCGTTGAAGCCAAGTGCCAAGACAGCTATCAAGAATGACGCAATCAGGATAGGCCGCAGGATTCTCGTGAAGGGAATTCCCAGAGACTTTAACGCAATAAGTTCGCTCCCTCCGTGAAGCGTGGACATTCCGAGAAGTGTGGACAGCAGCGACGACATCGGGACGGTGAGTATTACGACTTCTGGCAGGCGGTAGAAGAATAACCGCGTTACCACGTTGAAGGCTACACCCTGTTCGATGATTAATTTTGCGGCTTGGAACAGCAGATCTCCGGCCACAAAGATTAACACGAATATCAATATCCCGAACATGAACGGCCCGGAGCATGAGCCGAGTATTAATTTGTTAAGCAGACTTCTTCTCATTCTGATAATGCCTGTGCCGAATATTTGCGGGTCATTGCCTGACTCATCCGGTCAATGAACTCTTGGGCTGATGGTACGTTGTTGCCGCCCTCTATTGTCTCGTAGACGCTGAGGACCGTAACGTGCAGGAACTCCTCAAACGTCGGGACTAACGCGTTAGGTATTGTTGCCAGTCTGTCTATTACGTTCTGGACCATCTGGTATGGGCAGTGCGACAGAAGAATAGTTATCTGGAACTCTCCCGTCTGTATTGCCGTGTCTGTCTGGCGTAAATCCTGCTTGACACGGGCACAGAATGCACGGAACGGCCTTATGTATTTCTCCATGTCGTCAGTGGGCAGGAGCTGAGGGAACACCAGACGCAGGACTATTGCGCTCACTGGTTCACTGTAGCGTCCGGCACTGTACAGCTCATCGGAGATCCTTGCGAAGCCGTAACGGTATGAGTGAAGCTGAGTTTCCGGGTCGATGAACTGCAGGGACTCTCCTCCTGAAGTCTGGGACTCTCCTGATGACTCTCCGCCGGCCGGTAAGCCTTTGGGGGTAAGCTCAAAGTAGAAGCGTTTTCCGTTATCGATGCTGATTCGCTTGATGTCCCAAATCTTGCCGTTGATTTCCGCAGTCTTTGAGACGGGGCTGAACCAATCGCTGATGTTCTTCCCGAGCATGTTCACACGGGTAATCCCGAGCACGTCTAGCATGTCGTTCGTGAGATTCAGAATTGCTCCGGTCTCGTCGGTTATCGCAAACTTCACGGGTAACTGCTTCAGGTCGGCCTCAACCTCAAGAACTACTACCTTGTTACGTTCGGCTTCGGTCTGGTTGTACGCAACGACTAGGGCAGACGCTCCGCACACGGCCAAGATTACCCCGAGCCACTGGAACATTCTCGCGCCGTACATTATGGACATTGGGCACAGGAGGACTCCTTGTGCGAGTGCCTGAAGTGAGACGAGCCCGACGTTGAAGCCGTTAGCTATGAACAGTCCGTAGAGCACGCTCATTACGATAAACAGCAGCCAGACCAGCCCCCATATCGACAGGTCGACCTCACCGACTATGCTTCCTGCACCCATAGCGCGGGCGAGCATTATCGTTGCGATTGCTACGACGGGAGGTACAGTTATCCACTTGAAGAAATTGTTCTGTCCCATTACCTGTATTCAAGCTCCTCTCCTGATGGATAGCTCAAAGTGTAGTCCACAATAATCGTCTCCGTTTTTCCTGCGGGGATGTTCAGCTCCCAAGTGTAACGGTTCTCGCGGTCCTTGTCCTTCTCCTTAGGGTCTATGCGCTTGACCTCGAGTTTGATTCTCTCGTCGGTCGGAATTGGGAGCCTGTCGCGGATGGTTATGACTCTGTCGGACTTAGTGCCGTTGGTGATTTCGAGCTTGTAGCCGCTGGAGAAGACTCCGCCGGTGAACCATGATGAACCAGTCTTGCCGATTAGGGACTCTTTCTTCACGGTGATCTGTTCCGCGTAACCGAACGGGATTCTTCTCTGGCCCTGCCCAAATTCCTGAATGAAGATTTTCCCTGAGGCCTGCCCATCGACTCTGAGGTCCGCAGTTCCGGGAATAAGGCTCTCGTTGCCCTCGTCCATGCTCGCGAGAATCCAAGCGTCCGCCCGTTGCTGAGGGATGAGCATAATCACTGGAGTACTCTTGAGGGTCAAGGCTCCGGCCTCGAACTCACGCTCGCTGTTGTCCCCGGGAATCATGCCCTCAATGTATAGGATTCTGTCCGCGAGGGTTTCACGGATTGCTGGAGTCTTTGGGCGAATTGGTGCGGCAGATTCGTTGACCTCGAGGTCTGCGGCGAGTCCGTCCTCCATCGGTGCGGCCATGTAGCTTCGCATTCTCATTGTGCCCATAGCTGAACGTGCGGGTTCTATGTGCTGCTTGATTGAGACTCTCTGCGGCTGAAGTTCGGGAATGGTTATGCGTTCGTCTGGGTTCTTTGTGTGGAAAGTTACCGCGCCCTCATAGTCAAGCCCCGTCCTCTGGGAAGTCCGCACGAACATGTGAACGTCAATATCTCCTGTGGTGCTGTTGAGGTCCATTGTGTATCTCGGGCTCCATGATGCGGCGTTGGTGAAGGCCTCGAGTTTTATGATTGCGTTCTTTGACTTGGCCCGGCCTGTGATGGTGAAGTACTTCACGAGTTCTGCGGGTCTCTTGGCCTCAAGTTCTTTGTCGAGCATGGAGAGTTTTTCTTTCTCTTGGGCTAATTCGGTCTTGAGGGCGGCTAATTCTTCCTCCGTCTTCTGCCTTAGGGCCTGTGCGTCCTTGATGTAGGTTAGGAGGTCGTCAGGTTTGTCGGCGTTGTCTGGGGTGGAGGACTTGAGGAGGGTTAGAGTTTGTTCGAGGGCCGATTGTCTTGCGGTGAGGCTGTCGACTTTTGCGGCTTGGGAGTCCCGTTCTGACTTGAGGGACTCGAGCTGCGGAGGTGTCCAGGTTGGGCGGGAATGCTCTTCGACCTTGATGTCCCCGTTGACCTGTTCGGGTGTCAGGAGGCGGATTGAGTCGGGTGTGAACATTCCGGGGAGGTGAACTGTGAAGTTTCCGTAGCCGTCTTCTGGTTCTGCGGTGAACTGGAACTTTGCGCCGCTCGGGTAGAAGCTCAGGCCGGAGATTTCTGCGTTGTAGCCTGTGGGAATCTCTAGGGCTTGGGTGAGGGTTGAGGACATTAACACGAACACTAACGATAAGATTAATGCCTTCATGAAAAATTTATGCTCCTTTCAAGATATTGGTGTGTAATCAAGATTTCGCGTGTTATTATAGTGTATCGCCGATAAGAATTATTATTACCGCTAGTCAATTTGACGAATAAAAATTTTGATTGGGTGTAAAATTAGCGTGATAAATTACAGAAGGGGCGAAAGATTTTTATGATTCGGTGAGCTTACAGGATGGAGCTAACCGGCTTTCCTCACAACATTAATCATACATGAATATCATGAAGCATATCGACGGAGCGACAACAATAAATTATCTTACTTGGAGGCTTGTAGCATGGATAGTCTAATGATAGATTTCTCTCAAGTTTACGGACAAACTAGAACCCGTGAAGCTGCCAGCGTATACAGCACTTACGCAGCACGTCAGGCTGAAAAGGGCAAAGAAGCTCCTACGTTGTCATTTGAGGATATGCTCTCGGAATCCATCAAGAAAGTTAATACCCTCCAGCTGTCTGCGGAAAAGAAGATACGAGACTTGGCCATAGGAGACGTTGAGGACATTTCAGAAGTCGTTCTGGCCTCCTCAAGGGCTGATACTGCATTGCGGCTTGTGATGGAAGTCCGCAACAAATTCATCGATGCTTATCAGGCCCTCTCACGAATAACCGGCTAGCCTTAGGCAATCATGGACACTATAAGACGCTGGGCGGCCTCCTTCCTCACATTCTGGTCATCACTGAAACTGTGGCAGAGAGCGTCAATCTTCTTAGCAATATTCGTAGTCTTGGCCGGACTTGGAGCAATGATCTTCATGACCGGCACAACGAGCTATGAACCTCTCTACGCAGGACTCGAAGTCAGCGATCAGGCCGCAATAGTGGATTACCTGAAGGAGAACAACATACCCTACAAGCTCGACCCAAAGGCCAGCGCGATTCTCATGCCGGGAGGAGCGGTCTATGAGACTCGTTTAGCCCTCGCGCAATTGGGACTGCCTAAGGGAGGGACTAAGGGATTCGAACTATTCGACGAGTCCAATATGGGGATGAGCGAATTTCAGCAGAGGGTGGCCTATATGCGGGCGATTGAGGGGGAATTGGCCAGAACAATAGCGCAGATGGCTCAAGTCGAGAATGCTCGGGTAAGCGTAGTGATTCCCGAACAAAGACTCTTCCTCGAACAGCAGAAGCCTTCAACAGCTTCGGTATTGCTCCGTCTCAGGCAGGGTGCGACTCTCGGACCGACTCAAGTCAAGTCAATAATCCACCTTGTAGCTCACAGTGTTGACGGCCTCCAGCCCGACGCAGTTACGGTTGTCGACACCAACGGCCGGATTCTCTCGGACATGGTCTCGGACTCAATGATCATGTACAACCCCGACGGCACCAACACAGTAACTTCCGTACAGCGTGAACTCGAACGCCAGCACGAGCGCGAACTAGAGAACAAAGTCCGCGTAATGCTCGAACAGGTTTTCGGCCCCGGAAGCGCAGTGGTACGTGTGAGGATAGATTTAGACTTCGACAAACGTACCAGCTCCTACGTCGAGTACACACCAAACCCCGAGACCGGCACTGGAGTCCCGCGTAGCAGCGAACGCCAAGAGGAGAACTACACCGGACAGGGCAACCCAGTAACCGGCAACCCCGGAACTACCACGAACATACCCGGTTACGCGATAAACTCTAACCCCGTCCAGAGCGAGTACAGCCGCTCAGGCAACACGACCAACTACGAAATCACCACGCGCAAGGGAGATCAGGTAGTTACGCCCGGAGGTGTGAAGAGGTTATCTGCCTCAGTCCTGATTGACGACAAGTACAGCGACATCACTGAGGAACGTCTAGAGGCCCTGCAGGAAGTCATAGCCTCATCAATCGGCTTCAACAAAGACAGGGGAGATACGTTAGTCGTGAGGGCAATGCGTTTCTCTACGGCGTTTGCTGATGCTATGGCCGACCAGCTCAGGCAGGACAGAATGTGGCGGATAATCTACGGGTCAATAGCTGCGTTCTTCGTGCTGATGCTTGTGCTTATTGCGCTGTATGTCTGGGTGAGAATGAAGAGGGCACGTCTTGCGGTTCAGGAGATCGAGGCAGAGGGCAGGAAGGTACCCACAATTCAGGAGATGCTCACGTCGCCGGACCTCCTTGCGTTCCAAGGGGAAATGGCAGTACTTGAGGAACAGCTCAAAGCCTACGCGAAGAGTCATCCCGACGAGATTGCAACGCTCGTCAATGAATGGCTCTCAATGGACAGCTAAAGAAGTGAAATTCCTGATGCTCCCTGTGAGAGAACGGGGAGTATTTTTTTCAGCGAGGAGATGATTATATGCCGCCAAAGAAGGAAGAAAGCGCGAACAAAGGACTCTCCGGCCGCGAGAAGATTGCGGTCCTTATGGTGTCGTTAGGGGCCGACGTTGCTCCGGAGGTCTACAAGAAGTTAGACGATTCTACGATAGAGTTAATCACGCTTGAGATAGCCAATCTGCGAAAAGTTACGCCCGATGTGAAGCTCACGGTGCTTAAGGAAGCCCAAGAGATTCTCATGGCCCGCGAGTTCATGGCGAGAGGAGGAGTCGAATATGCACGCGACGTATTGGAGAAGGCACTTGGCCCGGAGAGAGCACAGAATTTGCTCGCAAGGATTACGGCAAGCCTGCAGGTCAAGCCGTTCGATTTCATGAGACACACCGACGCAGGCCAGATACTTGGCTTCATTCAGAACGAGCACCCGCAGACAATCGCATTAATCTTATCGTACTTGGAGCCTCAGCAGGCAGCAATGATTCTCAGCGGCTTAAACCCAATCCTTCAGGCCGACGTAACCAAGAGAATTGCCAACATGGACAGGATTACGCCCGAAGTCTTGAGGGAGGTTGAGCGGGTGTTGGAGCGCAAATTGAGCACCGTAATGGGTCAGGACTTCACGGTAGCCGGAGGTATTGACGCTGTCGTGGCAATAGTCAACAGCACAGACAGGGCCACCGAGCGCAACATCATGGAGTACCTCGAGGAGAATGACCCCGAATTGGCTGAAGAGATCAAGAAGAGGCTGTTCGTGTTTGAGGACTCGATGAGGCTTGACGACAGAGCGTTACAGAGGGTTCTGCGTGAGGTTGACATGAAGGAACTTAGCTTGGCCCTCAAGGGAGCTACTGAGGACCTCAAGACCAAATACCTTCGGAACATGTCCAAACGTGCGGCTGAAATGCTTCAGGAAGATATGGACTTCATGGGACCCGTGCGCGTCAAGGACGTTGAAGAGGCCCAGCAGAAAGTGGTGAACGTAATCCGCAGCCTTGAGGAGAAGGGCGAAATCGTGATAGCTTCGGGCGGAGGAGACGATATGATTGTCTAACGGTCTGGCACATCAGAGAGTTCTACGGACGGTCAGGCTGTTACCGCAGGCGGTGAAGATTGGGATTCTCGAGAGCGAGATTAAGCAGGACGGAACAAAGCCCCCTGAGCCCAAACCCACACGCCCCGACAAACCCGCCCCGGCTTCCGCGAAGGTGCAGGCCCCTCCGAAAAGTCAGGCCAAGATTCCCGAACGCACAGCTCAGGAACTCGAGGAACTCACCGCGCACGTTGTCCAGCTCACTAACAGCCTGAGCAATGCTGAGGTCAAGAACATGGAGCTATCTGACGACAACAGGAGGCTTCAGAGTGAGATTGAGGTAGTGAAGTCCGACTACGAACAGCGCAGGAGGAAGCTCGAGTCCGAAGCGCAGGCCAACGCCAAGAAGATAGCCGACAAAGCCCGGGCACAGGCACTAAGTGAGGGGCAGATTCGCGGTTACGAGGAGGGTTTAGCGAAGGCTCGGCAGGAAGTTGAACGCGAATATCTCGACAAGTTTTCAGCCTTAGCCGGAGTGATTGACGGTCTCGGGAAGAAGTTAGAGGCCAATTTTGCGGAGTTAGTCAGCCTCAATGAACCCCGAATGATCCGCGTGTGGACGGAGATGCTTCGTAGGATGCTCTACCGTCAAGTTGAACTCAACCCCGACACAATAGACTCGGTGCTGTCTGAACTGCTCTCACGCCTCAGCGACAAGAACCAGATACTAATCTACGTATCACCCGACGACTTGAAGCACGTAGAAGCCGAACTCGACTCGAAATTCCGGGAGGCCTTGAGGGGGACAAAACGTCTTGAGCTGAAGGCAGACCCGAACATTGAGAACGGCAGCTGCATAGTTGAGACCGGGTTAGGAGTCTATGATGCCCGCTGGAAAACCCAAATGACCCAAGTGGAATCTGTGGTAGATGAGATATTCCAGCAGGTCAAGAAAGAGGATAAGTCATGACGGCAGGGACGAGTGAATTATTCCAGCTCTTCGCGGTAGATTTGCTGCAGAAGCCGCTGATTAAGATTAACGGCCGAATTGTTCAGGTTGTGGGACTTGTTGCTGAGTCTCAAGGGCCTGACGTTAGGGTTGGCGATTTGTGCCACATACAATTTCGGGACGGCTCTCACGAACTCGACGCTGAGGTGGTCGGGTTCAGGGGGGACCGTGTATTGTTGATGCCTCTCGGGGCGTTGCAGGAGGTTGGGCCGGGCTGTGATGTTGTGTCGACTAACCGGCCTCTAGAAGTTCCTGTGGGTGATGCGCTTTTGGGGCGTGTCCTCGACGGTCTCGGCAACCCTATAGACGACAAAGGGCCGATTGTTGCCAGCGACTTCTACCCGTTGTACGCCACGCCTCCTCACCCGTTACGGCGCAAAATGGTAGATACCCCGTTGAGCGTTGGAGTGAGGGTAGTTGACGGGATGCTGACGTTAGGGAAGGGTCAGCGAATCGGGATATTTGCGGGTTCGGGGGTTGGGAAGAGCACGCTTCTCGGGATGATGGCGCGCTACACGACTGCTGACGTGAACGTGATTTCGCTTGTGGGTGAACGAGGGCGAGAGGTTCGGGAGTTCATAGAGCGTGATTTGGGGCCTGAGGGTCTGAAGAGGTCGGTGCTTGTGATAGCGACTTCCGACCAGCCGGCACTAATTCGCCTGAAGTCAGCGATGACCGCCACAGCCATAGCGGAATACTTCCGGGACCAGGGCAAGGACGTTTTGTTGATGATGGACACGGTTACGCGAGTTGCCCGGGCACAGCGTGAGATTGGTCTTGCTGTTGGTGAACCTCCGGCAACAAGGGGGTACACTCCGTCGGTGTTCGAGATGCTGCCGAGATTGTTGGAGCGTGCTGGAGCCGGTGAAGTCGGGAGCATTACGGGAATCTACACGGTGCTTGTTGACGGGGACGACATGAACGAGCCTGTTGCTGACACAGTGAGGGGTATTCTTGACGGGCATATAGTCCTGTCGAGGAGGATAGCTGCACGGAACTTCTACCCTGCCGTGAGCGTTCTCGACAGTGTGAGCAGAGTTATGCCGGCATTGGTGTCTCGTGAACACCTTGACGCTGCCGGAAGGGTGAGGGACTTGCTGGCGACTTACGCTGAGTCTGAGGACCTGATTAACATTGGTGCGTACAAGACGGGAAGCAATATTCGGGTAGATTGGGCGTTGGCGAACATGGAGGCTGTTCGTGGGTTTTTGTCGCAGAGGGTGGAGGACCCTACGAGCTTTGAGGAGACAGACAAGAGGTTACTGGAGTTAGCTCCGTACCCTAACCAGCAATAATTATGAGGAGGAAGAACTATGAGTACAGTTATTCAGATTGAGCCGGAATTGATTAAGCAGGCTGAGGATGTATTGGGCAAAATAGGGATGTCGTTTTCTCAGGCAGTGAATCTTTTCACGAGGCAGATAGTTTTGCGCCGGTCCTTCCCGATTGAGCTCAACGTGCCGGATGATGTGCCCGTGTCTCTCGAGAGCATGACTGATGAAGAGCTTGATGCTTTCATTCAAGAAGGTATTGATGACATAGAGGCCGGAAGAACTATACCTGCTGAGGCTGTGAGAAGGGAGATGGCCAAAGAATATGGCTTCAAGTTTTAGTGTTGAGTTCACGCTTGCGGCGAGACAGGACCTACGCACCATAAGCAGATACATAGCGGAAAAACTTAACAACCCCAAGGCAGCCTCCGAACTGTCAGACCGTATAACTTCTTCTGCTATCTCTTTATCCACTTTTCCCAAGAGATACCGTGTCCGCAGAAAGGACAGCAAGGGTTGTGAACTGCGCTACATGACAGTGAAGAATTTTGTGCTGATTTACACTGTCTATGATTCTGCTTCTGTTGTCAGCATTGTCCGAATAGCTTACGGCAGACGGGACATAGCCTCCATGCTCTAGGACAATGCAGCAGAGAATAGCAAGATTTGACCGCATCCTCAAGATCCGCGAGGACAGCCGCAGAAATGAACAAGCAATCCTCGCCGCAGAAAGAAGTGAAGAACGTGCAGTGCTCTCCCACATCTCCAAACTTGAGGGCGAAAAGGCTCAGGCAATACAGGATTTCGGCAGCACAGGCACTCAGGCAATCTCAGCTAATGACTTATGGTTCCAGCGGCAATTCATAGACGCAATAGACACGGACATTACGAAGGGCAAAAGTTCACTTGCCGAAGTCAGAACACGAATCGCCGGCACAGAAGCGCGCCTCGTTGAACGGCACAAAGACGTTAGGATAATGGAGACATACATAGACCATCTCAAAGAAGCAAACTTTCAGGAACAATTAGGAATAGAGCAGAATGAACTAGATGACGTGGCTACAATGCAATTTTCACGAAGGGGAGGCGTTAATTCATGATGGGTCCGAACATGAGCAACATAGCAAGGGTGTTAAGCAGGATAGACGAAATCAACCGCAGGCTAATGCCGGAAATTTTCCAGCAGCAGCACGGACCAACACGCAGCAGGTTCGTTGACGTTCTCGCTGAGACACAGAGACCTGGCGCACCTTCAGGACCGGCGATTTCGGGCAAGACCAGCTACGCGGAACTGAAGAAGGTTATTGACGAGTGCGCACAGAAATACAACATTGACAACGAACTTATCCGGGCAATGATTCAGGTAGAGTCGGGATGGGACACTCGGGCGGTCTCGAATAAAGGTGCTCAGGGACTCATGCAGTTAATGCCCCGCACTGCCGCAATGCTCGGGGTTACTGACCCTTTCGACCCGGCGCAGTGCATAGAGGGGGGCGTAAGATACATTTCTGACCTTACCGATAAATATCACGGAGACATAGAGAAGGCTTTGGCGGCATACAACGCAGGACCTGCCCGAGTGGACTCCGGGAACATTCCAGAAGTATCCAAACGTTACGTGAAAAACATCATGGCGATTTACCGCAGACTAAGGGAGATGAGCTAAATGGCTGAAGAAAGACCCGCACCTAATCCTGATGCCCCGCAGGAATCTACACCAATAGTCCGCCGCAAGAAGAAGAAAAAGGGCATGGGGAAATTAACGTTCTTCTTGTGGTTATTGCTTCTCGCTCTCGGTACTGCTATGGGTATGCACCTAAGCGGAATCTGGGACGGCAGGCCGTTATTCTGGACGATCATCCCAAAAGTTCCCTACTTCGGTCCTAAGTTGTCAGAGTTCTTCCAGGTGCCGGAGTTCTACGCATTGAGTGTGGGTGAACGCAGAGCCGTTGAGCTTGAGCAGTGGCAGAGAAGGCTTGACGCTCTTGAACGCTCGATGGACAGCCGCGACGTTGCCCGCATGGAGGTCTACGAGAGCCGTGAACTCGCGCTCGTTGAGTTGTCCCGGGACGTGTCGAGGAGGATGCGCAGACTTCAGGCACAGGAGGCCGCAAGTTCCACGCAGGACACCGAAGGCCCAACTGAGGCAGAACAGGAGCTAATCAATCAGGTAGCACGGACTTACCGCGAAATGTCCGCACGTAATGCCGCCGCTATTGTCGAACAGCTCAGGGACGCATTAGCCGTTGAGCTCTTGATGAAGCTCCCGAACGACGCAAGGGCCTCAATCATGAGCAAACTCAAGCCAGCTAAGGCCGCAAGAATCACAGAATTAATGTCTATGTCCCGCCAACGATAGGAGGCATTAATCATCATGACAGATATATTCTCATTGCTTCAGACACAGATTCAGCCTCAGACAGCACAAGCCGTAACCCCACAGCCTCAGGAGTCAGTGCCGGGATTGTTCGCGAGCCTCATTACGGAACTCACAGCAGAACTTCCCGAAGGCCAAGAGGAATTACTCATCACGCCACAAGAATCGCAGCCGGTTATGACGTTCACGGGGAACAACTCATTTTCTCAGGGAGTGATAGACCTTCTCGCCGGGACTGAGCCGGAGAGTGATAGTGTGGAAGTTACGCCGGAGACTCTTCCGCCTGAAGCTGAGGACTCGGAGGAAGTTATCATTTGGGAGGAAGTCTCACAGCCTAAGACCAAGCCGGAACAGAAAACGCAGACGGTTACGGAAGGTTCCCGGCCTGAAGTTCAGGTGCCTCAAGGTGAATCACTCACGGAAGAGGGAAGCGTACCAGCCAGCGAAATTTTGACCCCTAACCCTGAAATTCACGAGGAAGTGCCCGAATCCGTTCCGGCCCCTCAGGAGGCAATGACCGTACAAGCCCCGCAAGAACACCCGGAAGTTCCCGCGTCCAAGCCAAAACAGGACTCTTCACCCGTGAAGGATTCTGACGATGACGGCTCGGACTCCGACGACGCAATCACCACCGACAACGCTGCCCCCGAGATTATCGCGCTGAGTCTTGCGGCAGAAGGTGCTGTTCAGGTAACTCATCAGGAACTCCCGCAAGTTCAGGCCAAGACAGAGCAAGCCTCCGACGTTCTCGGCTCCCCCGGGCCAAGACAGACACAGGCCGCTCACGTTCAGCTCCGGCAAGCACGCACACAAAAGACCGACTCGGACTCACCGCAGGAGTCTCAATCCCCCAGCACGGAAACACGCCCGCTAACCGAACGCGGGACTCACACAGCATTACGTGAGGATACTGACGGCGGGACTCCCGAAGGCCAGAGTCAGAGTCAGAGCCAGAATCAGGGTCAGCCTTCCACTCAGGGTCACACCGGCTCAGAGTCCGGGAATCCTTCAACGCGTTCACGCACAACGACACGCAGAGCCGACTCACGCACCCCCACAGAGCGCACAGGTTCAACAGCGACAACCCGAAGGACCGAGTCCCGCACGGACTTTCAGGCATTCTTTGAGGGAGTCCTGAACACCAGACGCACAGCCTCGAGGACTTCAGCAGCTCCGTTAAGCCTTAGGGGGCCTGAGACTTTCACGCAGAGCACTGCACTTAGGGACGGCCTGACTAACGTTGTGAGATTCATCCGCGCTGACGGTGTCCAGAAGGCTAACGTTGTCGTTGACCCTCCGGCACTCGGGAGAATCTCGGTTGAGCTGACCGCGGGCACTTCGGGAGTTGAAGCGTCGATTAAAGTAGCGAGCGAGCAAATCCGACAATTAGTGCAAGACCAGCTATCACAATTGCGCATGAATTTATCCCAGCAGGGAGTCCAAGTGGCGGAATTTACCGTAGACGTTCAGCAGGACAATTCAGGTTCACACAACCCGCAGGGCCAAGAACAGCCAAACAGGGGGCCGATGAATTTCGCAGGGGACACAGAGGACGAGGACACCGAAGAATTTCGCGTAGACCTTGAAGAGGGGCTGCTCTGGTGGGTAGCATAAAGGAGGGGAAATTATGCCGGTAACGGACGTAACTAATTACACAGACTTAACGGCTCTGAGCGTAACACAGCCGACTTCAACGACACCAACTACTTCAACGACTGCCATGACGACGGCGACGAATGACACGCTCGGCAAGGACGCATTCTTGAAGCTGTTGATTGCGGAACTGTCGAATCAGGACCCGCTGAACCCTATGGAGGACAGGGAATTTATCTCACAGATGGCGACATTCTCGAGCCTCGAACAGATGCAGAACATGAACAAGACCCTAGAGACAATGGCGGAGGCTAACAAGTTCAGCGCGGTGCAGTACATAGGGAAGGCAGTAGCATTCACGAAGGGCGAGGGTGCAGAAGCGACTCAGGTTGCGGCAGTCGTCCAGCACGTGTGGTTTGACCAGAACGGAAAGACTGTGCTTGACACGACGGAGGGCGAGGTAGCTCTCGAGGACGTTGAAGGCGTAAGTGAAATCGGCTAGAATAATTTTGCTCTCACGGACGAGGCATTAAGGCAGGAAGCAGGAGAACGCCCGCCTAAATATTAATCACGCGCTGAGGACGCAGAAAGGAAAGTAGAGGACATGCTAAGATCATTATTCACGGCAGTAACGGGTGTTCGCGCTCACCAAACGATGCTCGACGTAACGGGCAATAACATAAGCAACGCAAACACGACGGGGTTCAAGAAGGACACGACGATATTCGCGGACCTGATGTATCAGGCGAACAAGTACGCTTCTGGGGCTGGTGATTCACGCGGAGGAATCAACCCTGCTCAGGTAGGACTAGGAGTGAGTGTGTCGGCGATTGAGACTGTTCACACGCAGGGTTCAGGGCAGTACACCGGCAACCCGCTGGACATGATGATTCAGGATAAGGGATTCTTTGTGTACCAGGACGGGAATCAGCAGATCTACAGCCGGTCGGGGGCGTTGGTGCTTGACGGGAACAGTGATGCGGTGTTGTCCGGGACGGGGTACAGATTGCAGGGGTATCAGATTGAGGATACACCGTTAGACGGGTACCAGCAGGCGGCGGAGTTGTCGACGGTGAATATTCCGCTGGGGCAGAAGATAGACGCGAAGCGCACGACGCAGGTGGACTATCAGTGCAACTTGGACAGCCGGAGCAGAGCGTATTTGCCGTATGGATTTGCGGATCTGCCGTTTAACGTTACTGCCAACTGGAACGGAAGTACTACAGGCAAAGCTGCAATCTCTATGAACGGCACGGATTACGATATGAGCTTCACGACTAACTTCGACGCAACTGCAAACACCGACACAGCAAGACCCGGAGTCGGATACCTTGACATAGCGATTGAGAACGGAGGAAGTACAACAACCCTCACGTTTGATATGATTGGTATAGATAACGAGGCCGGACTGCCGAATCTTAGCCTGCCATATATCACAGCTACACCTACACAATACGCAAACGGTATTCCCACTAATTACAGTTACACGTTCAGCAAGGCCAGCGGAGATGACGGTTTCTTGGGCTGGATTAATGACAGCATGAACTTTGTAACATCAGATGAAATTGCTAACCTTGCGGATACCACCCCTCAGAGTACGCTTGATAAATATATGGCTGTCTATGCTTTTCCCGGACAGACACCCCCGACATATTTTGCTGTACAGTACGATGACCAGTCAGGGACAATGAAGATTCGTTCAATAACCCTCACGCTTAATGGTCAGGAAGTATCAGCAACAAACGGAGGCCTTGCAGCTGACAGGGATAATGGGGTATTTGACAAGCTCGCTGTAAATCCGACAGTCTTCACGTACAGCATAAAGGATAACATGAAGTATACGAACTTCCGGCTTTCAGGTTCTCCTACAGTGATGTACCCTGATGATAACAATCCTCCGCAGGCTCAAGGTCCCGAAGCCAGAAAAGTGAGTTACGATTTCATAGTTGAATTTGATGAAAGCATCGACATAGCTGAGGGAGTCCCGTCTAGCTTGTCAAAGACGGTTTCAACGATGACGCTCTGGTATTACGGTATTAGTGATGCAGACGCGAGGGCCGGCAATATGGTTGAAAGTATGCATAAGATGGAGGCTAATGTGTATTTCAACACGGACGGTACATTTGACTCCGTAGAGTGGTTAGACTGGAATAACACCGGCGACGTTAACTCTTATTGCCCTCAGGGTTACAGGGTAGCATCAGGTACTGCCATTGGTGATGATGCTACAGTGGGAGCTAACTTTAGGATTACACCTAATCCTTCCAGTGCAGCAAGTTCGGCATCTGACACATTAACTTTCCAGCAGGCGCAGAACTTAGACTCTCCGTCAGAGTCCGGTCAGTGGGACACTAAAGGTACACTCTATCAGGGAGTCTACCACGCAACAAAGACCACGATTTACGACGACAACGGCAAAGAACACACCCTCGAGGTTACGTTCAAGAAAATCACGGAGAACCGCTGGCGTTGGGAAGCATTCCTAGTTGAGAGGGACGACTCAGGCCAAGACGTTCTGTCAAACATAATCCCGACTCCGAGCTCAGGAGAAATTGAGTTCGACGGCTCAGGCAGAATCAGCAATGTAGTCGACAGTTCCGGCGAGTCCAGACGCGGAGACGGCAACGACAGATACCCGAACGCTGAAGTCGAAATCACCGTACCCTTCAGCCTCAACGGTCAGCCCAACAGCACAATAACCCTCAACTTCGGCGGTGGTGTCGGTGCGGGCGGAGAAAACATCGACGGCGTTACCCAATTCGCCTCAGAAACCACAACTAAACCAGTCTACCAAAACGGCTACACTATGGGCGTCCTCAAGAACTACTCAATCGCTGTCGACGGCACTATCACAGGCTCTTACGACAACGGCCTAAACATTCCCCTTTACCGCGTGGCTCTCGCTACCTTCGCTAACGAACAGGGCCTCGAGAAAATCGGTAATACCATGTTCCGCGCAACAGTCAACTCAGGTAACGCCAACATTGACGGTGCCACAACCAACGGCAAAGGCTCAATCATGGCACAATACCTCGAGATGTCCAACGTCGACTTAACTGAGGAATTTACACACCTCATCATCGCACAGAGAGGCTTCCAGGCCAACACAAGAGTTGTAACGGTCAGCGACCAAATTCTGGAGGAAGTCGTCAACCTCAAGAGGTAATCCCCACGGACACATAGATTTTTCCCGTCCCCTGTCTTAATTCACGAGGCAGGGGAATTTTTCTTACGTTCTTACGCTATAATATTAGCAATCCCAAATTTTTCACAAGGAGTATTGATTCTTCATGAACGAATTTGAATCCAGACTCTCAAAACACTACGACGAATTGAAGTGGCTGTACTATGAGCTTTACGGCAGCGACAAACAGGCCTTCGATTACTTCTGCTACATGCTCAAGAAGTGCTGGGAGGAACGCAATGACCTCCTCCGCGAACTCGACGAGGCCCGCGAAAACGTCCCGACTTGGTACGCTGGCAATGACATTATCGGAATGATGATGTACACCGAGTGCTTCGCTAAGGACCTTAAGGGCGTGAAATCCCACCTCGACTACGTACAGGAATGCGGAGTAAGCTACCTTCACCTAATGCCCCTGCTTGACACTCCCAAAGGACGCAGCGACGGAGGTTATGCAGTGTCGGACTTCAGGAAGGTACGTCCCGATTTGGGCACTATGGAGGACTTAGCCAGCCTCTGTGCTGAGTGCCACTCACGGGGAATCAGCGTGTGCCTCGACTTCGTGATGAACCACACCAGCGAGGATCATGCTTGGGCCAAACGTGCCCGCAAGGGTGAGAAGGAATTTCAGGACAGGTATTTCTTCTTCGACAGCTGGGAGATTCCGAAGCAGTTCGAGCAGAATCTACCTGAAGTCTTCCCGACAACCGCACCCGGAAACTTCACGTTCAACGAGGAGTCCGGCAAAGTCGTAATGACCACGTTCTACCCCTACCAGTGGGACTTGAACTACAGGAACCCAGTAGTCTTCAACGACATGACCGAGAACATGCTCTATCTCTGCAATCAGGGAATAGACATTATCCGCCTCGACGCTGTGCCATACATCTGGAAGACTCTCGGGACCAACTGCCGGAACCTTCCGCAAGTTCACACGCTCGTGAGAATCATGCGAATGGCCGCAGAAATCGTGTGTCCTGGTACGTTATTGCTCGGAGAAGTCGTAATGGAGCCGTCAAAAGTCGTGCCGTATTTCGGGACAGTCGAGAAGCCTGAATGCAACATGCTCTACAACGTTACGACTATGGCGAGCACTTGGCACACGGTAGCGACTCAGGATACCCGCCTGATGAAGCACCAGTTAGAGAGCGTATTTGCCCTGCCGAAAGAATACGTGTTCCTGAACTACTTACGGTGCCACGACGACATAGGCTGGGGACTCGATTACGACTTCTTGAGACGCTTCGGAATCGACGAGGTAGCCCACAAGAAATTCCTGAACGACTACTTCAAGGGGGACTTCAGGGACTCACCGTCTAGGGGCGAGACCTACAACGACGCTCCAGAACTCGGGGACGCGAGAATGTGCGGGACTACGGCTTCACTTTGCGGAATAGAGTCGGCGAATAAGGAAATGGCGATAAAGCTGGATATTATGCTTCACGCTTTCCTGATGACGCAGAGCGGAATACCAGTGCTGTACAGCGGGGACGAGGTAGCGCAGCCGAACGACTACACGTACCACGATGACCCGGACAAGGCCGTAGACAGCAGGTACGTTCACCGGGGGGCGTTCAGCTGGGAGAACGCGGCAAAACGCAACGACCTCACGACTCCCGAAGGGCGGGTGTTCGACGCAGTTACCCGGCTGGTGAGGCTTAGGGACACTCAGGCGGTGTTCTCGAACTCTGCGGATACTTGGCTTGTCGAGACGGCAAATGACCACGTGCTGGGGATCGGACGCTATTACGGTGAGAAGACCCAGAAGGAGAAGATGCTGGCGTTCTTCAACTTCAGCGATGAGCCTCAGACCATCACGACCAGCGAGAATCTCGGGGGGCTCTTCCAGTATCGGAACATGATAACGGGCGCGACCTTCAGGGCCAACTCTATCGGGCAGATTAGGCTTGAGGGGTACCAGTTCCTGTGGCTGCTCGCTGACCTGTAGAATATTGCATAATATCCCCGTCTGAAACATGGCGGGGAATTTTTAGGGGGAATATACCTTGATAAACCCAATAATTTATAATAGCGTTAGAGCAGAGCAGACTTATGCGCTGATTTCCGTAATTGTTCCAGCCTATAACGTAGAGAAGTATCTTGCCCGCTGCCTCAACAGCATTCTTGCACAGACATACACCAACCTTGAGATTCTTATCATCGATGACGGCTCAACGGACAGCACCGGCACAATTTCCGACCAATACGCACTGAGGGACCCGCGAATCCGAGTGATCCACCAAGAGAATCAGGGCCTCGCAGAAGTCAGGAACGTAGGGCTCCGTGAGGCTAGAGGTGAATATATCCAGTTTGTGGACAGTGATGACTGGATTGACCCGGAGACTATCGAGACGTGCTACAAGTATCTTCACGAGTACGACGCGGATATAGTCAGTTTCTGCTTTATTCACGAGTACGAGAACGGAAAGCGTTACCATCCTGCGGAGATTCACTCTCCCGAACTGATGAGCGGTGCAAAATCTTTGAGCTTAATATTCTTTCAGGGGAGTATACACGTAGCTTCTTGGAATAAATTATTCAGGGCAGATTTATTTGATGGTGTGGCCTTCCCTGCTGGCAGACTTCACGAGGATATATACACCATCTATAAGGTCTTGGCCAGAGCAGAGAAAGTTCTCTCTGTAAGCGATGAGTTCTATCACTATTTTCATCGTCAGGGGTCAATTACTGCTGTTTTTTCCGAGAGGACTTATGATTTCGCCAGCTCAGCCCAAGAATGTTTTGACTTCAGCATGAAGCTCAATCCTGATGACAAGACCGCAAGGATTAATCTTTTGACGGGTCTGCTGTGCTGCAAAATGGAAGTCGCTAACTATATGATCAAGGCCAATGACTACGACATGGACTATATCTCTCAGGTTCAGAAGGAGATAGAGCCGCTTACTGTCCTTAGATGCAGACACATACGCCCGTTCAAGAAGGCCCAACTTGTAATCTTCAAGTACAGCCTGAGACTCTACAGGCTTCTATACATGAAGTTCAAACGCTTCTAAATTAATTCCCCGCCTGAAATATGACGGGGATTTTCCACAATCATGACTGCCTGAGGAGTTAGTCAGCCTTTTTCATGAAAATTTATCCGATATAGCCTTTGTACATATTTCACTTAATAGTGCATCCGTACAGCCTCTTAA
>JAFPZI010000026.1 GCA_017417365.1 Synergistaceae bacterium | reverse complement strand
CTATGACCTCCGAATCCCTCAAACAGCAGGTCATGGAGGACATCGTGTTATTGCGCCTCGTCGGAGTCAATGTCGTTCTCGTTCACGGAGGCGGCCCAGAAATTAATGACCTCATGAAGCGTCTCGGAAAAGTCCCCGAATTTGTCGACGGCCTCAGAGTTACGGACAAGGAAACCGTAGACATTGTCCAGATGGTCCTAGCCGGCAAAATCAACAAATCCCTCGTCGGTCTCCTAGAGTCCAAAGGCGCAAGAGCTATAGGCCTCTCAGGAATTGATGACAAGCTCATAGAGGCCAAGTGCAAAGATCAACGTTTGGGCTTCGTCGGCGAAATCACAAAGATTAACCCCGAGTCAATCTATGACCTTCTCGCGAAAAATTACATCCCAGTAATCTCTACCGTAGCCTGCGGTCAGGACGGAGAGACCTACAACATCAACGGAGACACCGCAGCCGCCTACATTGCCGGTGCACTCAAAGCCGAACGCCTAATCATGATGACCGACATCGCCGGAATCCTCAGGAACCCAGCAGACCCAGCAACACTGATTCCCCAGCTCACCGTTAAGGAAGCTCACGGCCTCCGCGAATCCGGAGTAATCTCCGGCGGAATGATCCCCAAAGCCGAATGCTGCATCAAGGCAATCACCGAAGGCGTCAACAAAGTTATAATTATGGACGGCAGAGTCCCTCACTCAATCCTCATAGAGCTTCTCACTGACGAAGGGGCCGGCACTATGTTTTTAGCGTAAGGAGAGATTTTTCACATGAACATTCAGGAGACTGACCAGAAGTACGTAGCAGGAACGTACGCGCGTTTCCCCGTAACGATTGTGGGCGGCAAAGGCTCAATAGTTACCGACGTTGACGGCAAAGACTACATAGACCTGACTTCGGGAATAGCCGTGAACTCTTTCGGAGCTTGTGATGATGTCTGGTACAAGGCTATCTGTGAGCAGGCCGCAAAGATTCAGCACATGTCCAACCTGTTCTACACTGAGCCATGCGCAAAACTAGCACACATGCTCTGTGAACGTACGGGGATGAGCAAAGTGTTCTTCTCGAACTCAGGAGCGGAGGCCAATGAATGCGCCGTCAAAGCTGCCCGTAAATACGCCTCAGACACCAAAGGCCCGGACTACCACACAGTAATCACCCTCAAGAATAGTTTTCACGGACGCACGATAACCATGCTTTCAGCGACAGGCCAAGACCATTACCACGAGTTGTTCAGGCCTCTCACCCCGGGATTCGTCCACGCAGAAGCGGATAACTTCGAGTACTTGAGGGTCCTAGCTGATGCCCACAAGACTGCAGCAATAATGATTGAGTGCGTGCAGGGTGAGGGCGGTGTTGTAGCTCTGAGTGAGGATTACGTGAAGGCAGTTGCTGAGTTAGCGCGCGAGAAGGATATAGTTCTGATTGTCGACGAGGTCCAGACGGGTAACGGCAGGACGGGACAGCTCTATAGCTACATGAACTACGGGATTAAGCCGGACATAGTCTCTACGGCCAAAGGGCTAGCCGGGGGGCTTCCGTTGGGAGCTACGCTGCTCGGCGAGAAGGTCAAGGACACCCTGAAGCCCGGGGATCACGGTTCAACTTTTGGGGGAAATCCTGTGGCTTGTGCTGGAGGGGTGAGCATTCTCGGAAGGATTGACGACGCGTTATTGGCTGGGGTGCGTGAGAAGAGCGCGTATTTGTTCAGCACGTTCACTGGGGCTGCGGGGATTGAGGCTGTCTCTGGAATGGGCTTGATGATGGGGCTGAAGACCGTCAAACCCGCGAAGGAAGTCGTGAATGCTTGTATAGCTGAGGGTGTATTGTGCCTGACAGCTAAGGACAGGGTTAGGTTGCTTCCTGCTCTGAACATTCCTGATGATTTGCTGAAGAGGGCAGCGGAAATTATCAAGAAGTGTTGTGCGTAAGTGCTAAAGTTTGCGAATCCTAATCCGATAAGGGAAATAACAAGGACGTAAAATTTCAGCAAGGACGTAAATTTTTCGGAGATGTAATCATATTATGATGCGCGTAAACCAGTTCAGCACCAGCATGTTCACGCAGAACAGCCAGAACCGTACGAGCCGTACCAGCAGCCAGAGTTTTGCGGGAGTGATGTCCCGAGTGTCTGGGGAGCAGAACAGCCAGACTATGCCGCAGCAGATGAGTCAGATGCAGATGCCGGGGATGGGTGGGATGACGAGTTTTTCTGGAATGCAGAGCAACTTCCCCGGAATGATGATGCCTGGCGGGAACATGCCCTCATCAAGTATGCCGGAGATGCCTTCAGGTGAGATGCCGAGCGGTGAACCCCCTGCACTCCCCGACGGTGTACAGCCCACATCAACTTCAACGGAGACTGGCGGACAGATGCCCAGCGGGAACATGCCTTCAGGGATGCCCCAGATGCCCTCAGGTTTTGGCGGAATGAACAGGCCCGGAGGTATGGGCGGTCCCGGAGGAATGCCCGGAATGCAGGCAATGCAGAGGCCCGGAGGAAGTTTCAGCGGAATGAGCGGTATCGGCAGCTTCAACGCAATGAGCTTCATGAACAGATAACATCAACGGACAAAAATTTATCCCCCAGTCAGAAATGGCCGGGGGATTTTTTCTGCGTGTTTACCGGGAACGCTTGAGGACTAATGCCGCAAGAATTAGCACTCCGAAGCCGGAATTACACCCTCCTCCGCCGCCGCTTGAGGAAACAGGTGTAGGGGTTGGGTCAGGGCTTACTGGGTCAGGATTGATTGGCGTTGGGTCGGGGCTTACTGGGTCAGGGTTGATTGGCGTTGGGTCGGGGCTTACTGGGTCAGGGTTGATTGGTGTTGGGTCAGGGCTTACTGGGTCAGGGTTGATTGGCGTTGGGTCAGAGCCATCGCCGATTACAATTGAGACCTCTTGTGAAGCACTCATGCCGTAAACATCCGTAACCGTAACAGTGAACTTGTACTCTCCGTTTTTCTCAGGGACTCCACTAAGTTCAAGCTTTGTGGTGTCGTTCAACATTTCTTTCATGCGCAAACCATCCGGCAGCAAATTTTCGTCATAGTCCCATTCATAGGGCAGTCTACCGTTTTGGGCCTCGATAGTTCCTCTGTATGGCTTGCCT
>JAFPZI010000025.1 GCA_017417365.1 Synergistaceae bacterium | reverse complement strand
CCTTCACCGGGAGGATTAATGACGTCGGAGTGGTGCTTGACCTTATGATTCACGATATAGATATAGTGATGTCTCTGGTGAACTCGCCGATTTCCCGGATTGCTGCGACTGGAGCGTGTGTGTTCACTGAGTACGAGGACATTGCGGACGCTCAGATAACGTTTGAGAATGGGGTGTTGGCGCATATCTTGGTGAGCCGTTGTGCGGAGAAGAAGTGCAGGCAGCTTGAGATAGTGGAGCGAGAACGCCAGATCACCATCAACTACGAACAGCAGACGGTGCAGATTTCGAGGTGTGTGAACAATCCCGACGGGCAGGTGGAGATTCGGGAGACTCCAGTTTTCCCGAAGAGTGAGCCGTTGAAGCTGGAGTTGGCGGACTTCGTGAGGTGCGTCCGTGAGAAGGTGCGTCCTGTTGTTGGGGGCAGTGAGGGCAAGAGGGCACTAGAAGTGGCTGTGGAGATTCTGAGGCAGATTCACGACGGGAACGCCCAGAGCATCAGGAGGGCGTGTTAGAGCCTGAGGAGGTCGGCGAGTCTCGCGGGTGAGAATATCAGCGGGCGGGTTATGCCTGACTCTAAGAAGTCTTTATCGCCTGTGAGGATAATATCAACATCATGATATAGAGCATCACTAAGAACAGGGATGTCTTTAGGGTCTCTGAGCATCCCTGTTAAGTTTGGAGCACTCTCACAGAACACGAAATCCATTGTGCGGAATTGATGATACAGTCCGCAGAACCGTGAAGGCCATTTCTTGTTCAGGATACTCATAAATTCATGTTCAACGTATTCGGAGACAAGAACATAAATATCACGTTTCCTGAACTTCAGGATATGAGCCAGCAAGTCATAAATTCTGCCGTCAAACACCATCGCAGAAATCAGAACGTTAGTATCAACTAAGATTTTCAACCATCCTGCTCCTTCTGAACTCTGCTACATCTTTAATCATCTCTTCTTCCGAGTCCCAGCCTTTATCGTCGCCTATAAGTGCCTGAATCTCGCGCATAATTCTTCCGTTTCTGTCAGCGTCGGCCTTTCGTCTCTGGTCATAGAGAAATTCAACGTAGCTTATAGCCTTTCTCAGGTCCTCATTGTCGAGTCCTGCAAGTAACCTGTTTAGTTCAAGGGCGTTATACGCAGGGTTGTAGGAATCTGCTGTCATTGTTTATCACCTCGTGTGTATTTTATCAGGCGTATAACTTCCCTGCTATCCTGATGAACTCCCGCGCATACGACGACAAATAGCCCCCCTTCCTCCACGCTGCTACAAAATCACTCATCACCCGACCGTCCCCAAAACTATACGTGTCTATCTCCGGCTTCGGTGAGTGCCACTTCAGGTGAGACTCAAACACGAACGATACACCCCAACCCAATTCCGTAAGCGAAATCACTGCCGGCATGTTGTTAGTCGTGATTGAGTTGCTCAGGTCAATACCGGCCCTCTTCAGCCAATAACGCGAAATTTGCCCCGTCCTCTGTTCGGGTGAGAGAAGTATTAGGCGTTCGTCCCTCAAGGCAGAAAGCTCTACGTGTCCGTCTCTGGCCGAGCACTTCACGGGGTGATTGCGGCATGTGCACAGCCTCAGTTCCTCACGCGCTAATCTCTCGTACTCAATGTGCGGGTTCTGTTCGTGCGGCTTGCTGTAAAACGCCAAGTCTATATCTCCGTCAAGTAATCTCCTGTCAATAACTGCGCTCGTCCCCTCGAAGATATTTACCTTGACGTTAGGATATTCCGTGTTGAACTCCGGCAGGGTCTTCGGCAGCATGTAGGCACACCTCATATTCGGCAGGCCTATATTCAGGACCCCAACGTCCCTCTTGATGATGTCAGCAAGTTCCGAGTCAAGGCTCGCCTTAGTCTCAAGGATCGTGCGGGCGTATTCCAGATAGCGTTCTCCGGCGTAAGTGGGAATATATTTTCTGTCTATCCTGTCAAACAGCCTCAGGCCTAATTCATCCTCAAGGCAGGCAAGAAATTTGCTCAGTGCCGGTTGGCTGACTGGTATAGCTTCCGCTGCTCTGGTGATGTTCTGGTATTTCGCTATAGCCTCCACATATGCTAAGTCCCTGAAGTCCATTCTTGCACCTCCTGAATCATAACTGACGGTTATTATTTGCATAAGTTCTTAGTCTTTCACATTTTAGCGCAATCACGGTATCCTTTGCTCATCATAATTCCAGACGAAAAATTTATACATACGGAGGGTGAAACACTATGACAGCGGTCAAAAAGCTGCCCGTAACTATTATGCGCGGCGGCACAAGCAAAGGAGTCTATATCCTTGAAGACGACATGCCCAAGAACCACGACGATTGGGAACCGTTATTGCTCAGGCTCATGGGCAGCCCCGACGCAAAACAGATTGACGGGCTCGGAGGGTCATACTCAGTAACGAGCAAGGTCGCAATCATCAAGAAGTCCAGCAACCCCGAAGCCGACGTAGATTACACGTTCGCACAGGTCAGCGTGGACAAGCCTTTGGTGAGCTACAAGGGCAACTGCGGAAATATCTCCTCAGGCGTGGGGCCGTTCGCTATCGAGAAGGGTCTAGTTGAGGCCAAAGACGGAATTACCACAGTGAGAATCTTCAACACCAACACGAACAAGATTATCGCTGCCGACGTTCAGACCCCCGGCGGAGTCGTCGAGTACTCTGGAGATTTCGCGATTGCCGGAGTCCCCGGGACTGCCTCGCCAGTAAAACTGAAGTTCGTCAATCCTGCTGGCACTCTCGGCAAGGGACTCTTACCCACAGGCAATGTAGTCGACACTCTAGACGTTCCCGGACTTGGCCAAGTTCAGGTCTCGATAGTCGACGCGGCTAACCCGTTGGTGTTCGTGAAGGCGGGGGATATTGGCCTGACTGGTAAGGAACTCCCCGACGACCTCAACGCAAAGCCCGAAGTTCTCGACCTCCTCGAGACAATAAGAGGCCTCGCTGCGCAAAAGCTGGGCCTCATTGACGACTACAAACGTTCAGCGTGGGACACTCCTGGAATCCCGAAGATGACATTTGTCGCCGGTCCAGAGGATTATACGACCTCCGACGGCAAATCGATCGCTCAGAAAGATATAGACCTGCTATCACGAATGATGTCCATGCAGAAGCCTCACCCGTCCTACGCGATGACCGGCGCAATGTGCACGGCAGCCGCAGCAGTTACTCCCGGGTCAATCGTGAATCAGGTTCTCGCGCCCAACACGGACACGCAATTTATCAGGATAGGGCACCCTGCCGGAATCTTGGAGTGCGGAGCGGACTTCAGGCTTGAGGACGGCCGGAGTGTGCCGGAAATCGATGACACATTCGGCTTCAGGACAGCTAATCTTCTCATGGAAGGCACAGCATCAATAAGGGGGTAATCACAATGTTACAGGAATATCTGCCGATAATTTCGCTCATCGTTCTTGCTGTTGTCGTGGCAATAGGCTTCATCAAGAAAATCAACTTGGGCTTCTTCGCACTCGGTGCGGCGTTCGTTCTCGGGACCGTCGGAGGTATGAAGGCCTCACAGATTACTGCTGGGTTCAGTTCGTCAATGTTCGTTACCCTCGTTGGAGTTACGTTTATGTTCGGGATGGCGAGCCAGAACGGGACTCTTGAGCTGTTCTCGAAAAAGGTCGTCGCCCTCGTCGGAAAACGTACGGTGCTTATACCGATATTGATGTTCGTGCTGTCGGCGTTTATCTCTGCGATTGGTCCGGGACACATTGCCGCAGGAATCCTGATGACTACGTTCGCTATGTACTTGGCCTTCGAGATGAAGATTAACCCTATGGCAACCTCACTCTATGCCAAGCTCGGGGCAAACGCCGGTTGTGCGTCCACGCTCTCAATCACTGGGATCCTCGCGGCTCAGCTCTCCAATCCTATGGGCTATTCTGGGTTCGGGCTTCACTTGTTCCTGTCGACGCTGCTATCAGGGTTCGTGTTCACGCTTATAGTGTACATTCTCTACAAGGGCTACGCTGTCAAGGCTGATAACCCCCTGAAGTGGTCGGAGATTCCGAAGTTCAACAGGGAACAGAGAATCACAGTTGGAGTAATCATTGTGGTAGTAGTCTGCTGCATAGGGTTCAAGCTGGACACGGGGTTATTCGCGTTCCTAGCAGCGAGCGTGTTAATTCTGACTGGTTGTGCGGACGAGAAGAAGGCCATCAAGGGTATTCCTTGGGGGACACTGGTATTTATCTGCGGTGTCGGGGCTCTGGTGAACGTAATCAACAAGCTCGGAGGCATTAAGTTAGTGTCTGATTACCTGTCAACGTTAATGACCAGCAGCACAGCTGTACCGATAATGTCGGCGACTTCGGGTATTCTGTCTTGGGTGAGTTCGACGACGGGAGTAGTTATGCCTGCGCTTCTTCCGATAGCGGACAATGTTGCGCACACGTTCGGAGTGAGCTATGTAGAATTGATGTCAGCGATAATAGCCACGTCATTTGCTGCGGCGATTAGTCCGTTATCGACTGGAGGAGCAATCATAATGTCGTCATACAGTGCGAGCAAGGAGACCACAACGGAAGAGATGAATAACATGTTCAAGACGTTATTCCTGCTGAGTGTGGCGAACGTGTTAATCAATGTCTTGATGTCATGGTTAGGAGTGTTCAATCTCGGTCATCTGTTCTACTAAGTGAGAGATGTTGATTGAGTGATTTGGGTAACGTCCCTCTTGTCTGTGAGGCAAGGGGGAATTTTTGTAGTGTGTGGGTGAAGGGTGTGTGAGGGTTCTTGTCTGTAAATCCGTGTAAGAATCCTCGTTGCTGATTAACCATATAGCAGGGTCTTCGTGGAGGATGGCGGGACGCGGGGATGCTTTCCGAGAATGAGTGATGAGCGTTGGTGCGATTGGCTGGAGGGAATTTCTGTATTGTGATGTGCTCGTAGTTGTAAGGCTGTGTAAGAATCCTCGTTGCTGATTAACCATATAGCAGGGTCTTCGTGGAGGATGGCGGGACGCGGGGATGCTTTCCGAGAATGAGT
>JAFPZI010000277.1 GCA_017417365.1 Synergistaceae bacterium | reverse complement strand
GTGTGTCATGAGATTTCTCCGTGTGCAATGGTTTTTGCGGAGCCGTGAGCGAGTCCGGCAGCGTGGAAGACTGCATCGAAGGCCGAGAAACTTTCTGACTGCCACGCGTCATTACGGAGGCTTATTGCTGAAGTGTGGTAGTTATCCGGCCAGCGTGAGAGGTATTCTGTGAGTGATGAGCCGATGTAGCTGTGAGTTCCTGTGATTAGTATGTTCATCATGAGATTTCTCCATGTGCAACGTGTTTGACCGAGCCGTGAGCGAGTCCGGCAGCGTGGAAGACTGCATCGAAGGCCGAGAAACTTTCTGACTGCCACGCGTCATTACGGAGGCTTATTGCTGAGGTCGTGATTAGTATGTTCATGGACAAAATTATACCCTCCCTGAGACTCAGAGAGGGCAAGTAATCTTAGTGAGCGGCCGCAGCGTTCTTGGGAGTCTTAGAGGACACTAATTCCTTCCAGCAGTGAGACACCACCAAAACCGCCAGCGTCATCAACGCAACGGCTATCACCAACTGCAAGCCGTCAACCATCATCACGAACTTATCCGTACCCAGCTTCATGACGATATTGTAGACGCTGATAACTAGCGCACTCATGGTTACGACAAACATGAACGTCATCGGAACATAGAGCATCCATCCCTTACGCCCCGTAACTCTCAGGAACACCGCAAGTGCCGTCAGCACCAACGCAGAGAGCAGCTGATTCGCCGCACCGAACAACGGCCAGATACTCGCATACCCCGCGAGGCACAGAGCATAAGCCAGAGCAAGAGTGATAATCGTAGCCACGTAGTTATTCGTGATGAACTTCACCAACAGGCCCGGCTCCTCACCCTCAGAAGGCGCAAGGAACTCCTGCAATGACATCTTGCCGATTCGGGTAACCGAGTCAATCGTCGTCATTGCCAGAGCACTAACGCACATCATAATCACGCACGAAGAAGCATGTGCCGGAAGCCCGAACATCGTGTAGAACCCTCCAACAGCCGTACCGAAAATCTGGAACGGTGTACCAGTCGGAAGCCCCCCGTCCTGTGTCGCAGAACACGCTATCACCAGCGCAACTACACCTAGCAGAGTCTCAACGAGCATTGCTCCGTAACCTACGGGTAACATGTCGGTCTCGTTTGCGATTGACTTCGAGGACGTTCCTGACGAGACCAGACTGTGGAAGCCCGAAACAGCTCCGCAGGCTATAGTGATGAACAGCATCGGGAACAGCGGAAGGTTCTTGACGTTCCAGCCCATGAACATAGGCATTTCCAGCTTGGGATTCGCTACGATTATTCCGATTGCACCGCCGAAAATCATTCCCAGTAACAGAAACACGCTGAGATAATCTCTAGGGTGCTTGAGCAGCCACATGGGCAGAACGGACGCTATGAAGCAATACGCGAACACTACCAGCCTCCACGTGTGAGCGTCGTAGTAGAGGGGGTAAGCTATTCCCAGTCCGAGCATTGCCACGACGAGAATCGCGCCGATTATGAATTTGGCAATCTCGCTGTTATTCGTGAACCTCAGGAACAGACCGAACACCATAGCCGCAAGAATATATATCATTGAGATTGACGCAGCAGAAGCCCCGGGTACGTTCTGTGAGCCGTCCTTGTTGAAGCCGTTGAACGTCCCCGCGAGAATGTCAGCGAAGGCCGCAATGACCAACAGCGTGAACAGCCAGCAGAATAACAGGAATAACTTTTTGCCGGTCTTGCCTATGTAACGCTCGATGATTAGGCCCATAGATTTTCCCTCGTTCTTGACGGAAGCATAGAGAGCTGTGAAGTCCTGAACTGCCCCGAAGAACACCCCGCCGACCAGCAGCCACAGGAACGCAGGGAGCCACCCGAACATTGCGGCGATAATCGGACCTGTTACTGGTCCTGCACCTGCGATTGAGTTGAACTGGTGGGAGAAGACCGTAAATCTTGAGGCGGGTACGTAGTCCTGTCCGTCCTCGAACTTGTAGGCGGGGGTCTTTGCTGAAGGGTCAATGCCCCAAGTTTTTGCCAGCCAGCGGCCGTAGAGGAGATACGCCAGCAGAAGCACTACTATGGCGATGCCGACGAGTGTCAATCCGTTCATGAAGAATATTCCTTCTTTCGTTCATATGGTGAAAATTTCGTGTGAATATAACACCGTCAAAATTGTCTGTCAAATTATGACTTTACCAAACGTAAACATCGGCCAAAACGCTAACCCTTATTCTGTTCCCCAGACTGTCATCGAAGACATGCCCCCAAGTTCTGCACTCTGAATTTTCCTGCAAGGCCTCAGCAGCTTTCTGAAGGCGAGCGGGGGTTATGTTCCTGCCCGTAATGTTATCGTGTTTTGCCCAAGCTGTGTCTCAAATGTGCCTCTCACAACCGGCATATCTTCACACCTCACTTCTTCACACCTCACTATATAATTAATCCCCCGCCGTTACGACAGGGGAGAATTATTACACGTTCTGGTACTTACCGCGCCTCAGGAATTGCCCTCTGCCTTCACGAATCACCCTGCCGCTAAACACAGCAAGTTCACCCCTTAGGTACACCGCCTCAATCCTGCCCTTGAGGGTCCGCCCTTCCAGAGGAGCATAATCACAACGGCTCACATGAGTCCCTGCCGTAATTGCCGTGCTGCCGTTTGGGTCAAGAATAACGATGTCGGCATCACTTCCTTCACTCAACGCGCCCTTTCTCGGGTAGAGGCCGTAAAGTTTTGCGGGGTTCTCGCACAGGACCTCACACATTTTCTCTAGGGTTATTCGTCCCTCCCTGACACCTTCCGAGTAAATCACAAGCCCCCTAGTCTCAACTCCCGGCATTCCTCCGGGAATCCTCCTGAAGTCCTCACGGCCAAGCTCCTTCTGTGTGAGCGTGAAAGCACAATGATCCGTCGCCACTGTCTGAATCTCCCCCTCAGCGAGCGCATGCCACAGGGCTTCGTTGTCTGAGCGTTCACGGAGGGGCGGAGAGATTACGTACCTTGCTCCCTCAAAACCGGGCAGGTCGTAGAGTTCCCGAGTCATCGTCAGGTATTGCGGGCAGGTCTCAGCGTAAACAGTCTGGCCTCTCCTCCGAGCCGCACGAATCTCGTTCAGGCCCTCCTCACACGTCAGGTGCACATCAATCACTGGACACCCAGCAACTTCGGCCAAGTGCAAGAGTCTCCCTATGGCTTCGGCTTCTGCAGCAGCGGGACGGGTCTTGTAGTGGCACGAAACATCCCCGCCAGCATTAGCGTACTCCTCCTGCAACGCCGCTATCAGTCCGTCATTCTCGCAGTGAACACCCGTTATTCCCCCGACTTCGTGAAGACGTTTGAGCACCTGATATATTGCCTTGTCGGAAATCTTAGTGTCGTAGGTCATGTACAGCTTGAAGGTGGTTATCCCCTCGTCAATCATGGCTTGGCACTCGCGCGAAATGTCGGCGTTCCAGTCGGTGATTGACATGTGGATTCCGTAATCACAGGACACTCCGGCCTCTGCTTTCTTCAGCCAGTTCTTGAGGCCTTGAGTCAGGGTCTCGCCCTTGTACTGAGTCCCGAAGTCGATGATTGTCGTTGTGCCTCCCGAAATCGCTGCCTTAGTCCCGCTCTGGAAGTCGTCGCAAGTTACCGTTCCCGCCACGTGGAGGTCAAAGTGTGTGTGAGCGTCAATGAAGCCCGGAAATACTAGCCGCCCCTCAGCATCAACACACTCTGTGGGACTCGCGCCGTCATACTCTCCGCGAATCACTGAAGCAATTTTCCCATTATCGATTAGCAGGCTCCCCCTGAAGGTCTCAGAGGGAGTAATGATTGTTCCGTTCTTGATTAATGTAGTCATAGCACCAAATATTTATAGTCCGTGAAGACTGTATCAATGATTTCTGCCAGCCTTGCGTCAAATTCAGAGTCCTTCTTGCCGACTCTGTACGCACACTTTTTCCCGTCAATGCGAACAACAGCATCACCCGACTCGTTCAGGAACACGAAGCCGTCATTCTCCGAGTCGTCCATGTCTGATTCTGACGCGAACAGGGTGAACTTGTCCTTGTAGGGGCTGGAGTCGTATGGGCAGAACACGGTGCAGTTCCCGCATTCGTTGCACATGTAATCGACGTGGATAATCTGGTGAAGTTTGCGGCCCTTGACGGTGATTGAGACGTTAGCGCGGTTCGGGCAGACCTCAACGCAATTCTCGCAGACCAAATCACACGTAAGGCACCGGCCATCCGCACAATCTTTATTCGGAGCTTCCTCGAGGATTCCCCGTCTTGAGTAAATCTCAGCGTCAGACAGTTCGGCACTTACTCTTTCTGGTGCCCCCTGCCCAAGAATCGCACTGCATGCCCGTTGAGCGTCGGCAATTGCCCTCACGACTACGGACGCTCCAAATGCCCCGTCGCCAATTGCGTAAACGTTTTTGCGTGAGGTCTCGCAGGTCTCGGGATTCACCGCGGGCAGTCCCTTAGCGTCTGTGTCTATGGCGTTCTTAGTGTAGAAGCTGCCGTCAACCCTCTCACCTATTGAGGCAATCACTGTATCACACGGAATCCTGATGAGTTCGTCAGTCTCCTTGACCGAACGCCGCCCTGATGAGTCGGGTTCTGAGAGAGTCATTCTCCGGCAGATAAGCTCTCCTTTCTCGTGTGAGACTGGTGAAAGAAGCTCCCTGAACTCTACGCCGTCATGAATAGCGTCGTCGAGCTCCTCCTCATCAGCGGGCATGTAACGGCGTGTCCTCCTGTACACAAGGTAGACGTTCTTGACCCCGTCGGCACGTTTTGCGGCTCTGGCAGTGTCCATTGCTGTATTGCCCCCGCCTACGAGCGCGACGTTCTCACCGAGTGCCATGTGTCCGTCTTTGGCCTTGAACTCAGCGAGGAAGTCAAGAGCATTAACGGCCTCACCGTGCGTAAGGTTCAAGGGAGTATCCTTGTGTGCACCTATTGCGAGGATTACCGCGTCGGCTTTGAGGGTGTCAATGTCATCGATTCTCCGGCCAAGTACGAATTTCGCCCCGACAGCCTCAGCCAGCCTAACGTCATTCTGTATTTCCTCATGAGCAATCCTGAATGACGGAATGATATTCTGAATCACACCTCCGGCCTTGTCGTTCTCATCGTAGACGGTAACATCACACCCCGCTCGCCCGAGAAAGAACGCCGCAGAGATTCCCGCAGGTCCCGCACCAATGATGGCTACACTTTTGCCGTTGGGAGTTCCGGGCCTGAGCTGTGGCAGGATTTCACCGTAACCTTTTCGGGCGGCAATGAGCTTGTTGCTGCGGATCTGTATTGGGGTCTCGTAGTGGTTGCGGGTGCATGCGGTCTGGCAGGTGTGGGTGCAGATGTTGCCGGTGATGAATGGTAAGGGGTTCTTGGCCAGAATGACTCTGAGAGCGTCGGAGAATTTCCCTTCGGCCACAAGCTGACCGTATCGCGTAATGTCCTGATGAATCGGGCACCTGTCGGAACACGGAGCCGTGAAGCAATCGACCAGCGGGACTCTCTTAGTGCTCTTGCGGTTAGGAAGGGGCTTGATTGGCTTGACGTGGTGAATAAGGCTCTTGGACTCCTCAGCGAGCCTCTCGAGTGCCGAGACATTTACGCCGTCCCACTCTTT
>JAFPZI010000276.1 GCA_017417365.1 Synergistaceae bacterium | reverse complement strand
CGGTAGTTCCGCACCTCTGGCAGTGCCCTACTGAGTGAGTGATCTTCTCAGTCTTCACCAACAGGCCGAGGGATTCTAAGTCTTTGGCGGACTCTTTGCGGGCCTGCTCTATGGTCATGCCTTGATACTTTCCTGCGTTCTCGTTCATGATGCCGCGCGAGTCGATAACCTGAATCTGCTCGAGGTTGTGATTCAGCCCCACGAGGAAGTCATTCGGGTCATGTGCGGGAGTAATCTTTACGCAGCCCGTCCCGAACTCTGGGTCTACCATGTTGTCCTGAATGATTGGTATAACGCGGTCGGTGAGCGGGACTCGTACGTGTTTGCCGATTAGGTGCTTGTACTTCTCTGAGCGCGGGTGAACGGCTATAGCTACGTCCCCGATGATGGTCTCCGGCCTCGTTGTTGCCACGAGAATATATTTCTCCTCACAGTCGGTCTCAACTAACGGGTACTGCACATAGTAGAAGCTGCCCTCTTGGTCCGAATACTCCACCTCAAGGTCAGATATTGCCGTAGCACAACGCGGGCACCAGTTGACTATGTATTTTCCACTGTAGATTAGGCCCTTCTTGTAGAGCTTCACGAAGTCTGCACGGACCGCCCGTGAGAGCCCTTCGTCGAGGGTGAATCTTTCACGTCTCCAGTCGCAAGAGTTGCCGAGCCTCTTCATCTGGTTGATTATTCGCGAACCGTATTCGGCTTTCCACTCCCACACGCGCTTCACGAACTCCTCACGCCCCAAGTCGTAACGTGAGATTCCCTGCTTGGCTAATGCTTTCTCCACGACGTTTTGTGTAGCTATGCCTGCGTGGTCTGTCCCGGGAAGCCACAGGACGCTATAGCCCTCCATGCGTTTTGTCCGGCACATGATGTCCTGAAAAGTGTGGTCGAATGCGTGCCCGACGTGCAGGGAGCCGGTAACGTTTGGGGGAGGAATCACTATGGAGAAGGCTTTTGCTTCTGGGTTGATCTCCGCGTTGAACAGTCCGGCCTCAAGCCAGCGTGAATACCATTTCTGCTCGATGTTGTCGGGTGAATAGTTCTTGTCAAGATTTCTGTTGCGAGTTCTCTTCACTTAATCATCTCCTAAAATTTTTACTGCGCTCACTAATTCTTCAACGGCCTCATCAGTCGTCGCCCAGCTGGTACAGAATCTTACTGCTAAATTCCCGTCAGTCATAGGCTGCCACAATTCGTAACTGAACTTTTCGCGTAAAGCCCTGTCCTGTTTGGGCGTGAGTATAGGGAACTGCTGATTAGTATACGAGTCTATCAGGAACCTGAACCCTGCCTCAGTGAAAGCGTTCTTAATCTTCATGGCCTGAAGGTTAGAGTGCCTTGCGTTCTCAAAGTATAACCCATCCTCAAAGAGTACCTCGAACTGAATCCCGAGCAATCTGCCTTTGGCCAAGAGTCCGCCTTGCTGCTTGATGAGTGTCCTGAAGTGGCGTAAGTCAAAGTCTTCTGGTCTTGGGAACACAACGGCCTCACCGAATAATGCGCCGGTCTTGGTACCGCCAAAATAGAACACGTTCGATTTTTCTGCGATGTCCCGAATGGTCATGTCCGAAGCCTCTGACGTGAGGCCAGCCCCTAACCGTGCGCCGTCAATGAAGAGCCTCAATCCGAACTTTTCGCACACGTCCCGGATTTCGCGCAACGCCTGCTTAGTGTAGAGGGTCCCGAGTTCCGACGAGTAAGAGATATAGACCATGCCGGGCTGTACCATGTGGTCATACGTTGGGTCAGAGTAGAAGGCCTCGAGGTATTTCCGCAAGTCTTGGGGGTCAATCAGTCCGTCATGTCCGGGGAGGGTTAGAATCTTGTGTCCTGTTGCCTCGATTGCTCCGGACTCGTGGACGTTGATGTGTCCAGTTGAGGCAGCGATTACTCCCTCACAGGGTGAAAGAAGGTACTTGATTACGGTTGTGTTGGTCTGTGTGCCGCCGGTCAGGAAGAATACTTCAGCTTTTGGGAGGCCGAGAACGCTGCGGATGAGGTCTTTTGCGCGTTGTGTGTGCGGGTCGATGCCGTAGCCGGAAGTCTGTTCATAGTTGGTGCTTGAGAGACGCTCCAAGATTTTTGGGTGCGCTCCCTCTTGATAGTCCGTCTCAAATCTGATTATTGACAATTATTATTTCAACTCCTCATAGTGTTTCACTGCCGAGTGCAGTGTGTGTCTCAACGTCGTAACCGTGAGGCCGCTAGTCCCTCACTGACCCCGAGTGGTTACCGCAAAAATTCTGGGGCGGGTGCTGTTCGTCAACTCCGTAACCGTGAGGCCGTTAGTCCCTCACTGACCCTGACTGGTTACCGCAAAAGTTCGTGTGCTGTGTGTCAACCCCGTAACCGTGAGGCCGCTAGTCCCTTACTTACCCCGACTGGTTACCGCCTCAGCTCCCCTACATACTGCTTCACAATCTCAATCACAAAATCCTGACAGTATCCGCCGGTCTTAGGGTCAAAACTCTCACCAGTGAGGGCAGAATTTGAGATCACCCTCACCCCCAAAAACGGCACCCCATAGACCCTGCACACCTTCGCAACTGCAAAAGTCTCCATCTCCTCACACGAAGAACCAAACTTTTCGTGAAGGAATATTATCTTGTCGACTCTTTTCTCCCAAGAATCATAAGTTGCCACACGACCCTCAACAACTTTCCCCGCAGAATATCTCCCCTTCACAGACAACGCACAACCCTTCAGTTTGCCGTCAGAAGGTATGAACGTAATATCATTCCCGCTCTCGTACTCGTCGTAGAAATTCAGATCGAGAAGTCCTATATCACGGTAATTCACTCCCTGATCCTTTGAGCTCGGCAGTGCCATCCACGCTGAACAGTTGAAACAGTCCGAAGCTACCACAATATCCCCGCACCTCAAGGCCGGGTCATGCGCTCCGGCTGTCCCCTGATTGATTACCGCGCAGGGCCGGAAAGTCTCGAGGGCTAAGGCCGTCGAAGCTGAAGCGTTGACCATCCCGCAGCGTGTTACGCTCACAACTACTGGGTAACCGTCAATCTTTCCTGCGAAGAACCTCCAGTGGGCTATGTCGCAGCTCACCGGCTCATCGAGTGCGGAAATCAGCCGGTCGGTCTCAGAGTTCATTGCTCCCTGAACAAGCACGGGGGGCTTTGCGCTCTCATACACCGGCAAGGCAAAAGAGGCTTCAACTATGGCCATCAGCAGCAAGAGTGCCGCAAGAACTTTCTTCATCAATTAACATCCTTTCGTGAGTGTCTTAACGAGATTATATTACTATTCTCAGGGATAACAAAAACGGGCGGCCCCCATAAGCTACAGAGGCTCACCCGCAAACAGGAATGATTGTGTTACTTCACCAACATCACCAGAGCTTCATAGGGCTTCATCATCCTGTGAGACCCTGAGTAATTCCCGATAAGCACCTCACCCTTCAGGGCAATTCCCGTAACCGTCTGGTCCTCACCGCTGAAGTTGCAGAACACTACGAGCCGTTCATCACCCAATCTGCGCTCATAGGCCAAGACCTTTTCGCTGCCGGTGTCGAGAAACTCAATGCCCCCCTCAGAGATTACCCTATGTTCCTTCCTGAGAGCCACTAACTTACGGTAATAGTTCAGGATTGAGTCAGGGTCAGACTCTTCGGCCTCCGCGTTAATCGCCGTGTAGTTGCCGGGAATCTTCAGCCACGCCCCAGAGTCCGAGAACCCCGCAAACTTCCCTGAGTTCCACTGCATAGGAGTCCGCGAATTGTCCCGTGCCCTCTGAGCCAACACGTTCAACGCTTCCTTCTCACTCTGCCCCCTCTTACGCAGAATGTGATAGTAGTTTATTGCCTCGACATCATCATAATCTTCTATCGAGTCATAATGCGCGTTGGTCATGCCGAGCTCCTCACCCTGATAGATATACGGCGTTCCCCTCAGGAAGTGCACGAACGTCGCGAGCATCTTGGCCGACTCCTTCCAGTAATGCCCCTCATCACCAAAACGTGAGACTATCCGGGGCTGGTCGTGATTGCACCAGAATACCGCGCTCCACCCGTCGGTCTTGGCCATGCCCTCCTGCCACTCCTTGAAGTAATCCCGTAACATCTTGAGGTCCGGGGGCATCAGCGAAAACTTGTCGCCGTCCTTGAAGTCGACCTTGAGGTGGTGGAAGTTGAAGCACATCGACATTTCGTGGCTCTCTGGAGAAGAATACTTTATGCAGTTCTCGAGAGTCGTTGAGGACATCTCGCCGACGGTAATCATGTCCTCTATTCCCGTGTCGGTAACGAGCTCCCGAATGAACTCGTGAACGTGCCGGCCGTCCTTGCAGAAGCGTGTAGCACTTCCGGTTTTCGGCTCAGTGAGGCTCTCGGGCTTGGAGATAAGATTCAGAACGTCGAACCTGAAGCCCTTTACCCCTTTACCCTTCCAGAAGCGGATAACGTCTTTCAGCTCTTCACGGACTTTAGGATTCTCCCAGTTCAGGTCAGGCTGTTCGGGCGCGAAGAGGTGAAGATACCATTTCCCGACTTCCGGCGCGTAATCCCAAGCTCCCGTCCCGAAACTCGCAGTCCATTCCGTCGGGGGAGTGTCCTTGTCCCCGTCCCTGAAGATATAGTAGTCCATGTACTCAGGGTCTCCGGCTAGGGCCTTCTTGAACCATTCGTGCTCGCTCGAAGTGTGGTTAAACACCATGTCGAACATCAGGCCGATTCCCATAGCATCAGCCTCACGAATCAATGCCTCACAGTCCGCCATAGTCCCGAACATAGGATTAACGCTCCTGTAGTCAGAGACATCGTAACCGTTATCGACCATCGGGGAGCAGAAGAACGGGGTAATCCAGATATAGTTCACGCCCAGAGACTTAATGTAGGGCAGTTTGGAGCGTATTCCGTTGAGGTCCCCAATGCCGTCGCCGTTGGAGTCGCAGAACGACTTGATGTATATCTGGTAGACAACGCTGCTCTTGTACTTGTCCAGCATGTTACGCCTTCTCTCCTCTGGCTATGATTTGGTCGGCTGCCTTGACCTCAAGCCCGGGGTTGAACGTCAGGCCGTAATCAGCATCATTAGTGATTACCATTATCGTTGTGAGGGGGTGCCCTGCTGCCTTGATCTTCTCGGGGTCAAACGTTATGAGTTCCTGCCCTGCCTTGACGCGGTCGCCCTCCGCAACGTGAATAGTGAACCCGTCGCCCTTCATCTCCACAGTGTCGAGGCCGATGTGTAACAGAATCTCGAGGCCGTTCGCCATCACGAGACCTATAGCGTGGTTGCTGCCCTCCATAGTCTGTTCAACTACGGCATCAACGGGAGCAACTAGGACGTTATCCGTGGGTTCTATGGCAATGCCGTCGCCCAAGACTTTTTCCGCAAACGTAGCGTCAGGAACTTCGGTAATGGCTACGGTTTTTCCCGACAAGAACGCAACGAACTCAACCGGCCCGGAGGCTGCCTCAATAGCTGCGGCTTCCTCGTCGGCTTCCTTGTCGATGCCCTTGCGCTTTCCGGCTATGTAGGTCAGACAGAACGGTACAACCACAGCAACAGCCATGCAGAGCGCGAAAGTCCCGATGTGTGCCGGCTGAATGGATAGGATTCCGGGAAGGCCTCCGACACCGATAGCACTGGCCGCGACTCCAGACATTGTGCTAATGATTGCCGCAAGACATGAGCCGGTCATTCCGCACAAGAACGGGAAAACGTACTTCAAGTTCACTCCGAACATTGCCGGTTCAGTAACTCCGAGATAACACGATATGCATGAAGGGATGTTGAGCTCCTTAGCCTTTGCGCTCCTCCTCTGAAGGAAGAACATTCCGAGAACTGCGCTGCCCTGAGCGATATTCGAGAGGGCAATCATCGGCCAAAGCATAGTTCCTCCGAAGTCGGCTATTAACTGAAGGTCGATAGCATTGCTCATGTGGTGAAGTCCAGTGATGACCAACGGAGCGTAGAAGAACCCGAAGATTGCACCGAAGACTACACGGAATGACCCGGAGATTCCAGCATAGACCGCCGCAGAGATCCATGAACCAATCTTCCAGCCGATTGGGCCAAGAACGAAATGCGCGGCCATTATCGCGAGGAGCAAGCTGAAGAACGGTACAAATATCATCTGCACCATCTGGGGAATAACCTTCTTGAAGAACCTTTCCAGATAAGCCAGAGTGAACGCCGCCATCATTGCCGGTAACACTTGAGCCTGATAGCCGATCATGTTGACCTTGATGAAGCCGAAATCCCACTGGTTGATTGTGCCGTTAGCGAGTGCTGAGGCCACAGCATAAGCGTTGGTGAGCTGACCGGATACCAGAGTGAGACCGAGAACGATACCCATCATTTCTGAGCCGCCCATCTTCTTCATGATAGTCCAGCAGATTCCGACGGGGATACCTACGTGGAAGACCGCTTCACCCAACAGCCACAGGAAGT
>JAFPZI010000275.1 GCA_017417365.1 Synergistaceae bacterium | reverse complement strand
TTGGTCATTCCCGCGCGCATGTCGTCGAGACTGACTCCGATGTGTTGACTCAAGGCCTGCAACTGTCCGCTTGACTCTCGGTTCAACCGCGTCAATTGCTGTAATGACCCGTCAACTGAGGCCTCCATCACTGCTAACATTCCCGAAGCCGCCTCAGAACCGAATATGTTGCTCAGGTACTTCATCTTGTCAGCACTGCCCATATCCTTCATTCGTTTGCTCAGGGCCTGCATGAGTTCGGGCATATCTCGGAAATTCCCCTTCGCATCGCGCGCACTTATCCCCAATTGGGCTAGGGCTTTAGCTACTGCTTTGGGCTCCTTGCTCAACCTCACGAAGGCAGCTCGTAACGCCGTACCTCCTTGACTGCCCTTGATTCCGGCGTTGGCCATAATTCCTAGCATGGCGTTCGTCTCCTCGATTGAGACTCCTAAACCCTTTGCTACTGGCGCAACGTACTTCAAGCTCTCTCCAAGTCCGACTATGCTTGAGTTACTAGCCGCACTGGTCTGCGCAAGAATGTTGCTCACACGCGCCGCATCACTTGCTTCAAGTCCGAAACCTCGTAACGAACTCGCCATAATGTCCGCCGCAGTCGCAAGGTCCATCCCTTCAGCCGCAGCCATGTCCAACAATCCCGGCATCGCAGCAATAATCTCGTTGGCCGCAAAACCCGCACGCGCTAAGTTCTCTTGCGATTGGGCCGCCTGTACAGCCGTGAACTGTGTATCTCGTCCTAACTGCCGGGCCTGTTCCTGTAGGGCCTTGAAGGCTTTTGCGTCCTCCTCCTTGTTGCGGCCCCCTCCAGAAAACGCTACGGCGTTCAACCGAGCTGCAGCATGTTCAAACTCTGCGGCTTGCATTACGGGTGCTCCGAGACTCAACCCGATTCCCGCTGCCTTAAACAGGTCCCCCTTGACGTTGCTCCACGATAATTGCTCTCGTGTTGCCTGTAGTGAGGCCCTCGAACGCTGTAAACGGGTCTGCGCGTCTGTTAATCTCTGTGTCTGCTGAGTGAGTCGGGTTTGTTCCGTCGAGAGGTGCCCAGTATCAACACCTGCTCCCCTCAACTCGCCGCGTAACTCTCCGAGCCTCCTGCGTTGGTTCCCTAACTCAACCTCCAGCCGGTGCGCCTCAACATTCGCACTCGTGAACTCTCGCCTCAACGCCGCTGTAGGTGTCCCCGTTGACCTCATTTGTTGGCCGAGTTCCTTCACACGCGCACGAGCCACACTCAACTTCTGCGCACTCGCCTGCACCGCCCCCTGCATCTTCTGGAACGCTCCAATCTGCCCGGAAGTCTTCTGCAAGCTCGAGGTTTGCTTCTGGAGTTCACCTAATGCCTGCCCTGCCTTGCCGAATGCTCCCGTAAAGCTCCCACTTAACACCGCACCTAGCGCAAAAGTCATCTCGACCATGTTTGCCACCGGGAATCACCTACCTTTCTTGTTGATTTCGCGCTCTATCAGTTCCGCCTCATCACGCACCACACTCACCCATTCAGACAACTCGCCAAGCGTCATGTTTAGCCAGTCCGCTATGGGTGTGCCTGTGTCCGCACGCGCTAACCTGACTGCGATTCGCCGGAGGATGTTTCGGGGGGAGTCGGAGGGGTTGCGGCTTCCTCGTTGTCGTCGGAGTCCGAAAGAGTCAAAAAATTACGTACTTCATTCGTGATTCTGGCGAAGTCCTTTGCGCTCGCACTCTTCAAAATCTCAACGGGAATATGTGCCGCCCTCGCTGCCACATTCACCAAGTACACGCGGTTAAAGTCCGTTACTACCGGGACCTCCCCAGACCGTGTGAGTTGTTTCTCTATCTCGATTAAGTCATTGCCCGTCAAGTCCTCCAACGGCAGGTCTAACGTCAATATTTCCTGCCCCTTGTGCTTGAGGGCCTTCGTTAGCTTTATCTTCATGGCTCCTCCTTAACGTTTGCCCAGTGCCCGAGCTACCTCATCTAACTGGTCAACACCGTCAACCGTATAGATGTAGTCGTACTTGTCCAGTTCAACGCGCTCCTTGTCGTCAAGATATACCTTCATGTAGACAACCTCGAACTCCATTTGTGTGTCCATGTTGTCGCCCACTACAAGATTTCCCGGCGTTCGGGTCTTCGTGATTGCCTTCATGTACACCCTGAGCTGAACCACCTTATACTCACCTAAACCTGCGTCGTATTGCTGGAGGGCCGAGAATAACTCTAGGTCGTTCGTTGAGTGGTCAAACAGCTTCAGGAAGTTATCCGTTACCGTCCTCCACGTGAGACTGAAATTCGTTGAGTTGAAGTGGCCGATTACGGGACTCTCAATGACCCCCGCAACTCCCGCACCCTTGACTTCACTAGTCATTGACTCCAGCGCGGGTAACGTCCCTTCTGCAACCCCTAATAAGTCCTCACCGTTCAGGTACACGCTGAAATTTATACCCTTCTCGGGAATAACATTGCTCATGGTTCACACTCCTTAAGCGGCAGCCTCGAACAGGACCGACAAATACGACGGGTCATACTCGAGGATTGCCCAAATCTGCTCTGCTGGTGGCGGCGGAGAAATGTACAGGTGGAAGCGTAATATTCCGTCGAGCAGGTCAGTCGTTGGGTTCTCGGTGCTCTGGAACTCAATACGCCCTCCCAAAATGTATTGGCGCGCGGCTAAACCGTTGAGCCTTACGTTGTAGCTGTCGAGAATTGTGCGGATTAGTCTCGGGGTCATTGGGCCGTCGACTTTCTGCCAAAACGTGAGGATAAATTCATTGCCTATCCAGTCGAACATTCGCCGGACGGGGATAAAGCAGTCCTTAACGTCGGTGTTCGAGGGGTAAGCTGCGGTCCTGTTGCCCCAAGCACGCCAGCCCCCTACCCAGTTAAGAGCGGTAACCACACCCTGCCCGTTAAGGTAGTTGGCCTCCTCAAGCCCTAACGTAAGCTCTTTACCCTCACCAACAACGCAGGCGTTCATCTGGAGGAGCTTATTCGACGGCGACTCGTAGGGAGTATCCTCGTTGCCGGAGTCGGTCTTGTTGATGAGGCCGATTATTTGCGTCGACAGGTGAAAAACGTCATCACCGAGCTTAACTTTCGGCCAGCAAGCTATCTCGTGTGTTCCCATGTAGTTATTGCGGTTCTTCCACTCTGGAACTTCCGTGTACCTGTCCGCGCCCGAGCTATCACTAGGGAAATCCACGACCGACGTGCAGGTGAAGAGACCGTTGACGTTCTCGGCTTTAGCCCTCATGACGGCGGCAACTTCAGGCTTCTCTGACCACTTCGGGCAACCAAGAAGGCCCGGAACCAGCCGGAATTTCGGGAAGACCCTATTGACCAGCTCAAAGCCCGTGTAATCTCCCGTTGTAGCGTCAACTCCGCCGATGATGTCATAAGAATTTACTGCTGAGGGGTTGATTCTCGTGAAGCCTACTTTGACCTTCGAGGCCGTCGACAATTTCCCGCCACTAAGCACCGAAAGAATCGCGTTGCCCTCGTCGTCATACCCCAATGAGTAGTCAACCCCAGCTGTGTATGTCGTTGTGCCCTCAAACGTTACGCCGTTCGCTAGAATCACGTCCTGCCCTAAGTTCGCTTCCCCGTCCGTGATCGTGAAGTCCGTCGGGCTGATGGTCTGCTTGTGCTTCGTCGGGTCTAGAACGTTGATTAACACGCACGGAGCCACCCCGAACAGCGCGAATT
>JAFPZI010000274.1 GCA_017417365.1 Synergistaceae bacterium | reverse complement strand
AACTGGAGATGTAACAATGAGGCTCGCTAAGGACGGTTTGCCGCATATACTCTTCTTGCTGCTTTGTGCCGGAGCCTTCGCGTGTATCTCGTGGATTCCGGCGGGGATAATTCTTGTGCTGACGGGGTTCGTTGTGTGGTTCTACCGGGACCCTGAACGCACAGCCGACTACAAGGACGGGGAATTTTTCTCGCCTGCTGACGGCCAAGTGGTGGAGATTTCCGACGCAGGACACGCCTTCACTGGTCCGGCCAAGAAAGTCGGTATCTTCATGAACATTTTCAGCGTCCACGTGAACCGTGCCCCCTGCACCGGGAGCGTTGACTACATGGAGTATGTTCCCGGCAAAAAGATAGCTGCGTTTGCCCCGAAGGCCTCAGAGGTCAATGAACGCAATTACGTCGGGCTGTCCACTCAGTGGGGGCGGGTAATGATGGTGCAGATTGCGGGGCTGTTGGCCAGAAGGATAGTGTGCAGGCTCAGGCGCGGGGACATTCTGGAGGCCGGACAGCGTTACGGGATGATAAAGCTCGGCTCAAGGGTGGATTTGTACCTGCCGGTTGAGACTGTGATTCGTGTGAAGCTCGGCGACAAGGTGAAGGCCGGGATAACGTGTATAGGGGTGATGACGGAGTGAAGTTTTTCCTGAAGAGGCGTAGAAAGTTAGGGAGGAAACCCCTAGAGTTCAAGTACATACTTCCTAACATGGTAACGAGCGGGAATCTTTTGTGCGGGTTGTTCTCGCTGATTCTCGTACTGCATGGGCGTTATGTTCCTGCGGCTTGGCTGGTGTTCTTCGCGGTAATCTTCGACGGGTTTGACGGCAAAGTAGCCAGAATGCTCGGAGGTGGTTCGCAGTTTGGGCTTGAGTTCGACAGTTTGGCGGACCTAGTGAGCTTCGGTGTGGCTCCAGCAATCCTGATGTATCAGGTGTCCATGAGGGGAATGCATATTTTGGGTGCGGCGGCGGCGTGCTTCTTTGCGCTGTGCGTTGCTCTGAGGCTCGCGAGGTTCAACGTTGTGCACGTACCCGGACCGTTTCAGGGTCTGCCGTGTCCTGCTGGGGGGTTGTTCGTGTCGTCGTTCGTTCTTGCGGGATTGGCGGCAAAGATTCCTGCGTGGGGGATGGGCTGCGTTCTTGCGGGAGTGGGGTTGCTCATGATTTCCAGCATTCCCTACGCAAACATGAAGAAGCTGACTAAGAAGAGCGCGGATAGGGTGAAGTGTTTGGCACTGTTCTCGATGTTTGTGGTGTCGTTCGTGTTCCTGAAGAGTTCGGCTCCGTTGTTCCTGTTTGCTCTGTATATCGTGAGCGGGCTGATACGGTTTGATTGGGGGTTGTGGCTCCTGAAACCTGAAGCTAGGGAAGAAGCACTGAAACATTAACCAGAAATTTACCCCCTGACATTGAGCAGGGGGCTTCTGTTCTCTAGACGTTGAAGCGAATCTCTATCATGTCGCCGTCCTTCACAATGTATTCTTTGCCCTCAAGCCTAAGCACTCCCTTATCACGGCACGCAGGAATCGACGCACCATTTGCGATAAAGTCATCATAGGCCACAACCTGTGCCCGAATAAAGCCGCGCGCGAGGTCCGAGTGGATCGTTCCGGCAGCGTCAACGGCAGTGCTCCCCTCACGAAGTGTCCACGCCCTAACTTCATCAGTTCCCGACGTGAAGAACGAGATTAACCCCAAAAGTTTATACGCCTCGTGAATTAATCTCTCTCTGCCCGGCTCACTTATCGCTAAGTCCCTCATGAACTCCTCACGGTCCGCAGGGTCAAGCTGTTCCAGCTCCATCTCAGTAGCTCCGTAAACCCGTACAGACTTCAGGCCCTTACGAGTCATTTCCTCCTCAAGGCCGGAGAGTTCGGCAACGTCCCCAGTCTGAGTGTCGTCAAGGTTCAGCACCACAAGTTCAGGCTTCAGAGTCAGGAAAGCGAATCCCGACAAGGCCCGCTTCTGTTCGTCAGTTAGGGGAAATTCTCGCAGGGGTAATTCATTCAGCAAGTGGGCTTCCAGTTCCCTCAACAGGTCAAGTTCCGCGCTCTCTTGTGGAGTTAATTTCTTCTTGGCCTTCTTCTCGTCCAAACGTGCCAGCCTGTTGCTGATTACCCCCAAATCTCGGTAAATCAATTCCGCCTCAACAATCCTAAAATCTCTCAGAGGGTCAATACTATTCTCTGGGTGAGGCACTGAGTCATTCTTGAACACCCTCACGACGTGCAACAATGCTTCACTCTCAGAGACGAACGACAAGAATGAATTTCCCAATCCCGCACCTTTACCGGCATCACGTGAGAGCCCGGCAAGGTCAACAAACTCAACGTCAGCGGGCTTCTCGCTCTTGGGCTTGAAGATCTCCACGAGACGGTCAAACCTCGAGTCCGGCACGTTCACGAGTGCACGATTCGGCTCAGTCTTTCCTGAAGCGTAGGGCTTGACCTCAGCTCCGGCGCGGGTGATGACGTTGAAGACCGTAGATTTCCCGGACAAAGGCAGCCCGACTATTCCACACTTCAGCATGATTATTCCTCCTTAAAGCTCACTGATTATCACGGGCATTCTGCGGTATGCGTAACGCCTCAGCTCCAAAAGGTCCGCATTGTTCAGACGGATACAGCCTTCGGTTGCGTTTGTGCCTATGGACTCCGGTGCGTGGGTGCCGTGAATACCTATGCCCTGCCAGCCTTTTGCGTCGAGCCTCATGAAGTACGGTCCGTATGCTCCCTTGATTTTGCCCTTGCCGTCGTGGAAGTCGTGAGTCCAAGTCGATGCGTCCTGAATCATCGTAATCTTGAAGCTGCCCGTAGGTGTCCGGCAGTCCCCAACACGCTGCTTGTCGCCGGGGTTGCGTCCTACAGCTATTCCGTACTCTTTGACCGGCTCGCCGTCCCTCATTAGCGTAAGAATGTGGGTGCGCTTGTTGATGTGCAGGCTGTACTTCCCTGATGAGGGGTTGGGCATGCGCTCAGGACGCAGGAGGGTATCTGTGCGGAGGGCGGTACGTGGGCGGGAGTCGGTCCTCTTGGGCTTGGGCTTGACGGGGGGAATTATCCTGTCGGTTTCCGGGTCGGTGTCTGAAGGCAGGGTAACTCTGCTTCGGGTTTGGGTCCTGACCGGCACAACGATTGGCTGAGGCTCTTCGGCTTCGGCGGGCTCGGGGAACACTAGGGGCATGATTTCCGGCACTGGTTCAGGTTGGGGTGCAACGGCGGGAACTGGCTCAACAGGCTCAACAAAAGCGGGTTTTGCGGCAGGGGGAGCCTTCGGGAGGGGCTCAGTAAAAGCTGTAACTATTGCGGGTTTGGTCTCTGCCTCGACACTGGCGGGAGTGTGAATCTCCGAGTAGACCACAGCAACTGCAATAAGTGCCAGAGTCCCGATAAGTCCGCGCAGTAATGGGTGAAGACGCTTTTTCACGGCCCATCTTCCCTGCCCGCGGTCAATCCATACTGTTCTTAGGGTGAATAAGTCCTTGAGGAAATCGCGTATAGTATCCATGATAATCTCTCCTTTATAGTGTACGGCTGAAATATTAACGCACTGCGGGGAAAAATCAACTACACATTTTTAGGGTCAGCACGCTTGGCCAAGTTCAACTCTACCTCGTTCAGCTTCGCCTTGTCCCCAAAGAGTAATAACGTGTCATCTCGTTCGAGCGTCGTCCAGCCTTTGGGTATCAAGTACTTATCCCCTCGATTGATGAGCAGAATCGTAACTCCGTCCGGGAAATTCAGCTCCCTCACCGTGTGGCCGATCACCTCAGCGTCCGGCAACAGGTCAACTTCCCGCGTAACGTCATCCCCAGAAGCCGGCGTAATGTCGAAATTCAGCGTCCAAGTCTTGGCCTCACGTACTGCTGCGTCAAGCCGGAGGAACTTTGCGGCATCAGCTAACGTCTTCCCCTGCAGCATCACCGACGACAGCACCACAAAGAATATCAGGTTGAACATGTATTTTGCCTGCGGGTGGCCTTCCGTTAGTGGGTAAGTCGCGAGGATTATCGGCACCGCCCCGCGCAACCCAGTCCAGCTCACAAATAATTTCTCCATCACTGAAAACTTGCTGAACGTTGTACAGATAAACACTGCCACAGGCCGGGCCAAGAACATTAGGCACACCGACACAAGAATTCCCGTCCCGATTACTGACGCGTTGAAGACTTCGCGGGGACTGACCAATAGCCCCAGCACCAAGAACATTATTATCTGCATCAGCCACGCAAAACCCTCGTGGAACCTCTGCAAACTGTACTTGTACAGGAAATCCCCGCCTCCCATCACTATTCCGCAAACGTAGACCGCAAGATACCCGTTGCCGTAAACCGTCTCAGTTAGTCCGAAAGTCGCCAGAACTATCGATATTCCCCACACAGGGTAGAGGGCCTCATTAGTAACCCTGAGTCGCTGAATCGCCCAGCACGCAAAACGCCCCATCAGGAAACCCATAGCCCCGCCAGCCGCCATTTGTACAACGAACTTCAGGGCGAGTTCACCCACAGGCACATCGGGGGTCTTCAGCCACGTTATTGCCGTCAAGGTCAGGAACACAGCCATTGGGTCATTGCTGCCGGACTCGAACTCTAGAAGGGGTTTCAGCGCACCCTTAACGCCGACTTTCTGTGTGCGCAGAATCGAGAAGACCGCTGCCGCGTCAGTTGATGAGATTATCGCGCCGAGAAGAAACGCGTCCTTGTAGTTAAACTGCGGGAGCATCGATAACGGTACGGCCATAGCTATAGCAGTCAGTAGAACCCCCAGAGTGGAGAGCACTACACCCTGCGTAACTATCGGCCTGATGTCAGACCACTTCGTCTGGAACCCTCCCGAGAACAGGATAAACGACAGCGCGAACGTACCAATATCGTTTGTGGCCTGAGCGTCAGAGAACTCCAGCCCTCCAGGTCCGTCGACACCCGCAATCATCCCTATAGCAAGGAACAATATTAGTGCGGGAACCTTGAGCTTTTCCGAGATAGTTCCGGCAATGAGGCTCATGAAGAACAGGAAGCCCGCTACCAGAAAGGGATTAACAGTTTGGAGCATAGGTTAATGTATTCATCCTCCCAAGTCAGAATTTCGTTGGTGTCATGCAATTATCTCATAATGGGCTGTAATAATAAAATATTTTACTATCGTAGGGTGTTACAATTTTTGGAGCATTGGCAATTTCCCTGAGGCTGAGATTATGCTATAATTCTGTGGACTAAATCCAGCAAAAAGGTAGTTGACAATTTT
>JAFPZI010000273.1 GCA_017417365.1 Synergistaceae bacterium | reverse complement strand
GAACACCGCATAATACGTTTCGCAGATAAGGATATACTAGATAGAGAACAGATTCTGAGATACGTGGGGCATATTGATACCGAGCAGTTAAATCTTTTCGCGAAGTTGGTAGAGTACCTTCTTGCGAGGGGAATAACGGTAGAATTGTACCTGTGTCCTATATCTCCAGCTCTATGGGACAAATTAGACCCTAATAAATATCCCTTCTTCACGGAACTTGAAGACTGCATGCTAAAACTTGCGGAGAAATATTCTCTGAGAGTCATCGGCTCGTACAACCCCTACAAAGTCGGCATAACTAACGCTGATTACAAAGACACAAGACATATCCACCGTGAATCTACCTCTAAGTACTTCAACTTTAAGCCCGTCGTCAATGATTAACTGACAGCGTCTGGTAGAGTCCGATTATCGCCGTAACTGACTTAATCGGACTCATCATCATTGACCGCGTAACACTCAGGCCGATTCTCTTCTGGGCGTTCAGAATCGCTATAATGTCCTCAGTAACGCCCATCCCCAAATCCCCATAACCCGGGCTGAACCTGTGCGTCAACCTCTCACCCTCACGCAGTCCCGGCACTATCACGCCCTTCACGTACTCATCAATATACGCATCAACCATCACTGACGCACAAGCATCGAGCGCAACTCCCTCAAGCATATTCCTCCGCTGTGCAAGTGCTATCTGCCGGTCTACCTCGTGGCCAAGCGTCGCAGCAAGCAGGATACATTCATCACCCCTTGCCGTCAGTCTCGCAATATCCCGGCTGAGAATTTCCGCCCCCTCGACCTCAATACCTCCCTCAACGCGAACAACTCCGAACCTCCCCCAAACACATCGACACTCCGCACATCCCTCAAGTACTGAGAAGCCCCCCCTAACCGTCCGAATCAATTCCTCATCATGGACAGCTGGAGGGACCCTCATATACCGCAGTGCGTCGGTAATGTCCTTATCCGTCGGCGCGAACCGCATAACGTTTTGTGTACAGCACAGAACGAATCCCGGAGTCAATCCGCCTTACAGTATCCGCCTGATTCATCGTGTACAGGTGAATCCCCTCAACATCACGCGCTAACAAGTCAATAATCTGCTCAGTTGCGTAGGCTATTCCGGCTTCCTTCACCGCTCCCTGATGGTGCCCGTACGCCTCGACGAAGCGTCTCACCCTCTCAGGCACACTAGCTCCGCACATCTCGACAACCTTCGGAATCTGTGCCGCCGCAGTTATCGGCATTACCCCCGCAATTATCGGCTGAGTTATCCCGATTGCCCGGGCCTTGTCCTTCCAGCGCGAAAATATGTCGTTGTCGAAGAATAGCTGTGAGATCAACGCCTTCACTCCCAAATCACACTTGGCCTTGAGGTGCTCTAAGTCCTCCTCCATTGAGGCAGCTTCGGGGTGCTTTTCCGGGTAGCACGCCGCAAACACGTCAAAGTCATCGCCGTAATTGTCGTTGATGAACTTGATTAGTTCCGACGCGTGGTGGAAGTCCCCTAAGTCAGACTCGTCCTTGAGGTCGCCCCGTAACGCAAGAATATTCCTGACACCGTTAGCCTTGAGTTGGTCAAGAATCTTACGGATCTCCTCGCGGGTTGTTCCCACACACGTTAGGTGAGCAACGCCGTTAGTGTTGTACCTGTTCTGGATTCCTGAAGCAATCTCTACGGTGTTATCACGGCTCGAACCACCTGCACCGTAAGTTACGCTGATTAGGTCAGGGTTGAAGCTCACGAGGCTGTCAATGACCCCGTAAGTGCCTTCGGTGCTCTTGTTGCCCTTGGGCGGGAAAATCTCGAACGTGTAGCTCGGTGCCAGTTTGTCGAAAAAGTTATTCATGTCTGTTAGTCTCCTTTCTCTGCGACAACAGCCACTCTCTGACTGCCCGCATCCTATACGCATAGTCGAATGATGTCATGTGCTCGGAATACTGCCCGGCCTCCAAACCTTCAGGCAGAGTCGTCCCGGCCTTGAACGTCATGAAGAAGCACGCCGTCATGTCCCGGGGCAAAGAGTAATCCTGATTCCTTGCGTCTATGTCCTGGTGCCACACAAAGGGCACTCCCGAACGCCTGAACAGGTCAATCACTTCTTTCTGCCCAGCTGAGGCCTTGTCATCTCCAGCAGAAGCTATGTAGATGAATTTCTGTGCCTTGAGGCCCTCCAACTGCCTTATGTCCCATTGCCCCGACACGAACAGACACGCCGTGAACATTTCGGGATTCTCTGCGGCCAAGACTAAGAACGTCATGCACCCCATAGACTGCCCTGTGGCGTATACTCGTGAGGGGTCAACGCTGTAGTTCTCCACCGCCCACTCAACGAACCGTCCCGTTAGGTCCACGTATCTCGTCAACACAAAGCCGCTGTGGTCATCGAGAATCAATTCCGGGTAAGACGGAACTATCACGATACAGTCATACTCAGTCCAGACCAGAGCACCGTAGCCTTGTGTCAGTGAGAACGCCGGGCCCTTTCCTGCTGCGCTCGCGTCGGCAATGAAGAATACTGCGGGGTATTTCTTCCCGGGCGAGTAACCTTCCGGCAGGTACACGCTGTACTCAACTGCCAACCCCGTAACATCATCACTGAATGTCTCTACTCTGAACTTTGGGGCTTTGTCGTTGATTAGGGCCTGTAGGATTTCGTCGCCGTACTTTTCGGGACGGTACACCCCAGCAGCACAGCTCACTATTGGTAAAATTAACACCATGAGTACAGCAAGAATTATTCTCCTCACTCTTTAACACCGTCCTTCCTGTCCTCCTCCCACGTGATGAATGAGTGATAGTACTTCTCGTCGTCGTCATCCAGCCCGCGAGTGATCTCCGTTACGTGAATATGCGAGGCCTTCACCTTCTCGAGGACGTAATCAACCGCAATCATCGGCTCAGTGTGCGCACCACATGTGTAGATGTCCAGAGCCATATAGTTCACTTCCGGCCAAGTGTGGCACGACAAGTGAGACTCACTGATTACGACTACTCCGCTGACTCCGTTTGGGGGAAATTTGTTGAACGATACCGACCAGACTTGAGCGTGTGCCCTGTTGGCTGCTTCTACCAGGATGTCCTGTAACTTGTGGACGTTGGTGATAGTGTCATCACAGCCGGAAACCTCAACGATATAGTGAACACCTTTTGGGGACAATTTAGAATCTCAGCCTCCCGAAAAATGAATTTATGATTTACATGGTGTAGAATAACACTTTACGAAATTTTATCATACTGTGGAACTTAACCGCAGAGAAGTGAAACATAAGATGGAGGCATGAAGTCAGATGCTCACTACGAAACCAGCAGAACACCTCTTGACTAATGAAGATAGATATGCATATAACATCTTCGGGTTTCGGGCTTCGGGCTTCGGGCAAGCCATAACTATTCCCTAAAACTACCACACAATAACTACAGAGACCCCGTATTAAGTCATTGGCCTTGTATGGGCTTCTGGGATGATGGGACGGGACTCCTATGGTAAATCTTTACCCTGTGCCAAGCGAAAAAGGGTGGATTCGGTTATCCGTGTCCAAAGCAGATTTATTCACAGGAGGAAAATTAATCATGAAGGCAAAAATTCTGTCAGGGCTTGTGATTCTTGCTCTGACGCTCACAGTTACGCAGGGTGCAGAGGCTTCAACAAGAGCCATTGCTGACACCTACACTATGGACGGCATAACCTACTACAACATCAACTCCTCAAACTTCAACAGCGACAAGAAATTTTACGTTGACGTTATCTCCACTAAGCACAGTGCTCTTGGCGGACGCTCAATCGGAGATCTATGGCTGATGGCCGCTGCGGGGCTGGGAAAAGATCTAGTGAGGACAGATTATGAGCATATGGGCAGTAATTATCTGGCTAAGCTGAAGCAGGGACTGTTGACCGGCAAAGTTGATTATGATTCTAGAGCTGTCTACAACTACGAATACTCGTACTCAGCCCCGGAATGGAGCAACTACGACGGCGGATATGTGGAGACAAGCGCAAAGATTAAAAGGTATGGTGGTTTTGGCTCTAGCGTAACATACACTGTGCGTTTCTCGGACTTCACTGTAGGTGCGCTCCTGCCCGCTGATGATGGGCTGTATGTCCACTCAACTACGGAGACCGGCTCGGTGAAAAATATCGAGGCTTCTGCCGTGAAGAATGATACCGGCTCAACTATTACTGCAAGCCAGAGCGAATCAAGAACTGTATCAGAGACTCTTTCGAGCACCGTAAACCATTCTTCTACAT
>JAFPZI010000272.1 GCA_017417365.1 Synergistaceae bacterium | reverse complement strand
TCGTGAGTTTCTCGCCTGTATTCGGGTCAGTAACCGGCCAAGTCCCGACATAAGTACCGTCACGCATAATAGTAACCTCATCGGAAATTTCGAGGATTTCACTCATCTTGTGGGATATATAGATGAATGCGACACCCTCAGAGCGCAGACGGTTGATGATTTTGAACAGGTGATCAACTTCCCTGTCAGAAAGTGATGATGTCGGCTCGTCAAGGATGATGATTTTCGCCTTCATGTCGACAGCGCGGGCAATCTCCATCATCTGCAAAATAGCTGCACTCTGTTCACCTGCCAACGCTAACGGGTCAACATCAAGCTCTAAATCCTTGAACAGTGCTTTAGTGCGGTCATACATAGCTTTGTGGTCGACTACTCCCATGTGTCCGGGGAAACGACCCAAGTAAATATTCTCCATCACTGACCGGAAGCGTATGGGGTGAAGTTCCTGATGCACCATCGCTATACCTTTGTCCATAGCCTGACGAGCAGAATGTATCTCTGCTTTTTTGCCCTCAAGGTAGATTTCTCCTCCGTTAGGCTCATAAATCCCAAACAGGCACTTCATCAGCGTAGACTTCCCTGCACCGTTTTCACCCATAAGGGCGTGAACAGTTCCCGGCCTGACGTTGAGATTGACGTTGTCGAGAGCCTTAACGCCGGGGAAAGTCTTGGTGATGTTCTTCATTTCGAGCAGATATTCACTCACTGTTTCTCACCTCTCGTAACTTTCTGGTAGGGTATCCAGATATATTTCCCGTCAGTAATCGGGTAACCTATTGTGCTGGTGTCCTTGCCGGAAGCCAGAGCGACTGCAAGCCTCACCGAAGAGATCCCCTGATTGTCCGCGTCATTCATGACTGTACCGAGCATTTCGCCCTTGTCCATAGCGTCGAGAGCCGAAGCGTTTGCGTCAACACCAACGACGGGGATATACGCATCCTTGTTGCCCATGTTGTAGTCAACTATCTTCAGGGCCTCAACTGCTCCAAGAGCCATCTCGTCATTGTTCGCTATAACTGCCTCGATAACTTCCGGGCCGATTGACATAACGAACCCGTTCATAATCTTCATGGCCTCGAGCTTGTCCCAGTTGGCTATTGCGCTTGCGAGTTCAACCGGCTCAAACCCCGCGTCCTTTATCGCCTGAACGGAGAACTTTGACCGCAGAATCATATCTTGGTGGCCGTTCTGACCCTTCAGAAGGATGAACTGAATTTTTCCGTCCTTGTTCTTGTCGGCTTCCGGGTGTGCCTTGAAGTATTCTGCTATGAGTTCTCCGGCCTCTGTCCCGGATTCTTCGGCCTTTGCACCAACGTAATACGCTCTCTCGTAACTCGCAAGCATTTCGGGAGTCGGCTCTCTGTTGATGAATACTACGGGAATGTTGGCAGCTTTTGCCTTGTCGATGATGTTCTGTGAGGTCATGCGGTCGACGGGGTTCACAACGAGCACGCTCACACCGTCAGCTATGAATTTGTCTATCTGTTCGTCCTGAGTAATCTGGCTGTCCTGACCGTCAGCAAACTCTATCTTTGCACCGGCCTTCCCTGCCTCCTCCGCCATCGCAGTCCTGAATCTGAGCATGAAGGCATCATTGAACCTGTAGATACACGCGCCTATCCTCAAGTCGTCGGCGTGGGCACAGCACCCCAGCGCCAGAACAAGAAGCAAGGCTGTAATCAAAACTTTACGCAAGAAATTTCACCTCTCGTCAATAAAATTAACCCCCGCCGGATTACAACGGGGGCGGTAAGAACTTCACTTCACTACTTCATGAACTCCCTGTAGTTCTCTGCTGTTACTGGGCGGTAAGGAATCCACACATACTTTCCGTCAGTTACGTGGTAGCCGAGAGTCTCATCAGTGATGGGCTGCTCGTCTGCGGCCAAGTAAGCTATCTTCACGGCGGCTATGCCCTGGTTGTCCGCGTCGTTGAGGACTGTCCCGAGCATCTCACCCTTGCTCATTGCCTCGAGTGCGGGGGCAGTTGCGTCAACTCCGACGACAGGAATATACTTCTTGGGGTCGCCCATGTTGTAGCCTTCTGCCTTGAGTGCCTCGATTGCTCCGAGTGCCATATCATCATTGTTGGCGAGGACTGCCTCAATGTTGTCGATACCCACAGCGGAAATGAAGCCCTTCATCTTGTCGGTTGCCTGGACCTTGTCCCAGTTGGCGGTGTCGCTGCCGAGCTCGACAATCTCAAATCCTGCGTCCTTCATGGCCTTCATTGAGTACTCAGTTCTTAGGGTAGCGTCCTGATGTCCCTGCTCACCGCGAATCATGATGTACTGAATCTTGCCGTCGCCGTTCTTGTCCGCTTCGGGGTGGGCCTTGAAGTAGTCGGCGATGATCTGGCCTGACTGAGTGCCGGACTCTTCTGCCTTAGCTCCGACGTACCAAATCTTGTCGTAGGCGGCCATGACTTCAGCGTAGGGCTCACGGTTCATGAACACGATGGGGAGGCCTTCAGCTTTGGCCTTCTGCATGATGGGTTCAGCGGCTGTGCGGTCAACAGGGTTGATGATGAGGGCCTTAACGCCTTTGGAGATGTGTGTGTCGACCTGGTCATTCTGGAGGGGCTGGCGGTTCTGCGAGTCCACCACGTCGAGGTCTTGGCCTGCTCTCTCTGCTTCTGCGAGCATTGCACGGCGGACGTTGGTCATGAACGTGTCGTCGTACTTGTAGATGCACGCTCCGATTGGGTCCTCAGCTGCGGCAAAGGCCGAGAGGGCTGACACTGCTACGAATACTGCTGCGAAAATTACTGCATACTTCTTCACGATTAAGAAACCTCCTGTGAAATATTTATTACCCGGCGCACTTTGAGACTCATGCGCAGGAGTTCCTAAGTATTGAGTTGTGGTTATTGTGAAATTCTGCCTAATTATAATTAATTCTCGGGTAAAAAAATTGCGTAAGTTATTCGAATTTTCATGGCGGGTTGACGGTTTGCAATGAATGATTTACGGGCTATAATCTCCCAAAACTCTACACTAATCATTTCACGGAGGATACTATCATGGCTAAATTCAGATGCTTGGAGTGCAAGAAAGAATTTGAACTCGACTCCTCTTCCCCCACCCGACGCTGCCCGGAATGCATGAGCCGTTATCTTGAGCTTATCTCTGGAGAGATCCCGCGCGGAAAGTCTTGGAGTTCCAAGAGCTACTCAGCAAGGTAATCAATCATGCCGGAAGACAGCCTAAATTTTGACGTGAGGGAATTAGCTGCTGCCACAGGAAAACGCGAAGAGTCTCCCGCGCCCGCAGAAGATACCCCCAAGAGGCAGGAGTCGGAATTTCTCGCACTGAAGTCTACGTTCACGCCGTCAAGAGGGGACATGGGCGGAGGTTATTGCGTAATCTTTGAGGGCAGGACGGGTAAGACAGTGTTTCAGGTGTTCTGGCTGGCGAGGCCCTATGCTGAGGGTGTGCTAGTGGAGTCTACGCAGACGTGGCGGAAATTCGTCAAGGAGCTTCCGAAGATGGGTCCTCTAGACAAGGATTGGGGGGCGAAACTTCAGGAACAGC